>NZ_JAMYRK010000158.1:0-2905 GCF_040321335.1 Mesorhizobium sp. M0437 | reverse complement strand
AGCCATCGCCCAGAACCTCAGGAAATTGGCCAAGATTTGCACCCTCGGAACAAACGTCCGAGCCACTTAAGGCGAGGAGGTCGCGTCGACCTTAACGCTTCGGTGCGAGTGGATCCACGGCTTCATCGCCGACTTCTTCAACACTATCAACCCATCTCGGCCATTCGCGGCATGGCCAGAATGACTGAGTTTTACCCTGGTCTTCCTCCCGAAAATCCTGCAGCGAGGCATGGCGCAGATTCGTCCTCGCCGCGGAGATGCTCCACGCGGCCGATCAGCCCAGGCTGGACCCATTGCGTCGCCGGCCGTTTCATCCCGTTTGGCGCGGGCCCAGAATGCTCCTGTACGCGCTCCCAGAGGCGTTCCCGCATCTCCCGGTTCAAGGTGATAAAGGCGCTCCCGACATAGCGGCCTGTGCCACGCTCGGCCATTAGGGCGAAAGCCGGCTTTCCGGGTTCACGCTCGACGCCGAGCAACTCGTATTCATCGATGCTGTAAGCCTTGGTCTTGAGCCAAGCCGTCGAATTGCCGCTCCGGTATTTGCTGTCCTTGCGCCTCGACACCATGCCTTCGAGCCCCGCCTGGTCTATCAGGTGGGAAGATCGCCTTAGCCTCGCCGGGAAGCGCCTGGCTGAATTGGATACGGCCACCGTCCGGGATCATCTCGGCAAGGATCTCGCGGCGGTCCTCCAGCGCCATGTCGCGCAGGTCGTGACCATTGAGATGCAGAAGATCGAAGGCGACGAATAGAGGTCGTGCTGGCGTCGGGTGATGGCTTTCCGCAAGGCTCCGAAGTCAGACAGTCTCGTTCAATACGATCTCACCGTCGATGATGGCGCTTTCCACGTCCAGTTGCCTTTGCGAGGGCGATGCCGATGGCGAAACTGTCCGAAGGCGACACGATCACGATGACTGGCGAGGTGACGCTTGTTCATGATGACGGGACCGTCACGGTTCGGCTTCACGGCTACGACGTTCCGGTGACGACGCTCGGGGAACGCCGCGCCGAAATACCGGACCTCTCCACCGCGTCCGCCCTCGGCAATCGCGACAGCATGCTTGGCTTTCGACACATCGATACCGACGTAAAAAATGTTATCTTGCTCCATGGCTCGTCCTTTCTTCGCTTGGGGCTCGGCTCGGCACTCCCGAGCAACCCCCTTTTGCTTAACAGCTGCAAAGACTAAGGGCGGGCCGCCGCTCAGACCACGGTCATAACGTCTATTAGCCATCGCAACCTTACCCGCCAAATCGTCCTTGTTGCGCCAATATTTGACGAGCTTCTTTTCATACAGCTTTCGGAATCTCTCGAGTTTGGCCTTTTTATCGAACTCGAGCTTTTCCGCGGCCCACGTCTTGCGAGCACCGCCTTCGAGCAAAAACGCCACGGTAGGACGCCTTGGGCGACGGCGTGCTCGTACTCCATCTGGGTGTAGCTCTTACCCCTCAACTCTGAGCCGTACGGCTCTGATGCGATGAGTACGTAGTAGTCGCTGTCATCGATGCGCCGCTTAATTTAATCCCATTGCGTGTCGTCGCTGGCTTGGAATGCCTCCATCCCCACAGGAATATGCCCGAGGGTTAAGAACCGCCTCGATGACCGACCGTCTTTCGTCCACCAAATCGGCATAGGTCGAGCTGACGAAGATTTGGTAGTTAACGTCCATGCGGCTTCACCCTTCGATCCGCCCTTGTAACTCTGCAAGCAGGCTGGGGATAACGTTCCGTGCCCGCATCAAGAAGCCGAGTCATGATTGGGTGAAGCGATCAAAGTCCGATCCGCGCGCTGGCACGCCAGGTTGCCCGATTTGCCGGAAGGAATAATCACTTGCGGCCGAGGAAAGGTGCGGTGCCCCCCGCCGCAGCGACAGCCTTCGCTATTCCTTCTTGTCGACCAGCGCCCGTAGTGCCGAGACGTCATGCAGCAATAACCTGCTGCCGCGCTTTTCGATCAGGCCTCTCTTGGCGAGGTCGCTCATTTCGCGCGAGACCGCTTCCCTGTGCGTGCTCATCGTTGCCGCCAGCTCGGAATGCGTCGGTGCCGGGCTTATGGACACCTCGCCGTCCACGAGTGCGGCTTTCTCCGCCCGATGCAGGAGCTCGACGATCAGCCGTTTTCGCACGACCAGAGTGCTGTATTCGAATACCCGCTCGGTCATGCGCCGGAGCTGGGCAGACAGATGCTCAAGCAGCATCCAGGCAAAAGTCGGGTGGGTCATCACGATATCCCGGAATGCTGTGCCGGACAGCCGTGCAGCGCGAGTTGCCTCCAGTGCGACTACGCTGGCAGAGCGTGCAATCCCGTCAATGCCTCCGAGCTCCCCGAAAATGTCGCCCGGTTCGACATCGCGATACGCTATCTCCCTGCCGTCCGCTGAAACCAGTGTCACGCGAGCCCGTCCTTCCAGCAGGAAGAAGACATCGCGACCAGTGTCGCCGTGGGAAATGATTAGCTCGTTGTGTCGATAGCTGCGCTCGTGCCACCGTTTGGTCAGCGCGGCGAGGTCGGCATCGCAAAGTCTCGAGATGAAGGCCAGAGAGCCTGTCACAACGGTCTCTTGTTCAATCAAGTGTACTTCACCTTATTCCCTATCCAAGGAAATTTGATGGCCGCAGGCCCCGCTTTCCGGGATGCAAACTGGGAGCGGATTTCGCCAATGTTTTTCCCGGTGTGGGAATTCCCACAGCCGAGCCTGGTTCGACTGTCATATCCTTTTTGCAACGTCAGGCCCGCCGGCTCGTGTGCAAGCCGGCGAAGGGAAAGGGAACAGTCATGAAATTCTTGGCTCCCGTCACAAAACTTGCTGCGGGGTTTCGCAAATTCGTCGCGCCGCGCTACCGCCCGGAGCTTTATTACATGCGTGGCCCGGGGCCAGCCACCGCCCGCCGTATGGGCACGCCGCGG
>NZ_JAMYRK010000157.1:0-2951 GCF_040321335.1 Mesorhizobium sp. M0437 | reverse complement strand
TTTCGGAAGTAACTCTAAGCCGATCAGGGCGATGAGTCTGGCGGCGTACGTTTTTAACCAAATGCGCGGACATCATTGGACGTCAGATCACGCTCGTTAGCGGTTGCGTGCATTCGAGCGGCGGGCGCCGGCTGCATAGCCAATCGTGAAGCAAGATGAACCTTTCCCGCATTATTGTGTTTGGAGGGATGCCTCGCTTTTTCTTCGACTTCACCGATACCGGGCAAGTCTTCCGCGACGTCGAAGGCACAGATCTGCCCGATCTCGAAGCTGCAAAACAAGAGGCGGTGAGAGCCTTGGTCGAGATCACCACAGATAAGCTGCCGGATGGCCCCTATCGAGAGTTTGTGATGAAGGTACCCGACGAGAGTGACCAGACGTTCGCAGACGCAGTGCTCAAGTTTGAGCTGCGGGAGCGCTAGGGGTCTTCAAATGGTTTCCGCCTGGGACAAGTTTGACATAGTAACTGCTCGATTGAATGAGCGCCGCGCCCGCGCAGACATCGAAGACCTTCGGCAGACCATCGGCGAAACCCGCCGTGTAATCGCAGCGGCCCGTAAGCTGTTGGACCGGCTAGCCGTAGGCCACGGGGCCATCTCGTCAGAAAGCAGCTCCTCCCGCCCTACCTAGGCGCTGCTGATGCCCGCTATGCGGCTCAGTTCGAATTTGACCACGATCTGCACTAGCTGGTTGCCTGCTTCATCGCGGACTTGAATGCTAGCCTCGCGGTAGGTGCCATCGGGCAGCTTTTCTCTTGCGATTTCAAGCAGCGTTTTTGCTGCCTCGTCCTCCGCAGATTCCAGGTTCGGAAGCTCTGAACCTTCAGGGTCTGGGAAGGTCTCTCCATTGCTGGACAAGTCGAAGAAATAGCGCGGCATCAGTCCTAACTAGGATTGCCGGAAAATGTTCAATATCTCTTTTTACATACAAAGAGCTAATTCACCATGTCCCGCAGGGGCTTCTTGCGCTTCGGTGGCCGGTATTTCTCCACCAGCCTGATCTTGTCGATGTCGATCGTCACCAGGGGCCACATGTCAATGGTCACCTTGCGGCCTTCCTCGTCTGTGCGCGTGACCTCGCCTGTAAGCTCGATTTGCTGGCCTCGCTTGACCTTGGAAGAATCCCGGATCGAATGCGGGAAGCTATAGGACGGAATAGAGACGCTTACGCGGTCCTCGGTGACCCGCCTTCGAACCGTGGCCGTGATTGCAACCACGTCACCGATGCCAATGCCCCGCGCCATGCCTTTGAGTCTGGAGCGGCCGGCGCCTTAGTCAAGATGCTGCTAATGTACAGCGACGATACCGCTTGGCGGACTGGCTAAACTCTCGCTATATCGCGCGCATGGCAAGCGGCTGGACGATTTGTGGCCGGCTACAATCGGCAATACGACACGTTCAAAACGCTGTCGCTGGACGCTCCCATGGGCGGTCGGAGCTCAGACGAATCGACCTGCTGGAGGCACCGGCCGCTTACGAACCCGATGAAGACGAGGAAGATGATCCGGATATCCTGATGCTCAAGGGCAGACACTTCCGTCTGTGATGGACAAGGGGACGGCCCAATCTTAGGTGTCAAACGAATCCAGGAATTGACCCTTTGGCGAACTGAAGAACTGACCCCTTCATTGGTTTGCTGTTTGGTTTGTTTCGGGCACCGAGCCGACCTTCTGCAGAAGGCCGGACCGTCGCTTTTCGCGCAGCCTGTAGCTGTCCCCCCTGATGGTGATCACCGTTGAATGGTGAAGCAGGCGATCCAAGATTGCCGTGGCCACCACGGGATCTCCAAAAACGCTCCCCCATTCACCCACCGAACGGTTGGAGGTAATCAGGATCGATCCCTTCTCGTAGCGGCGGGACACCAGTTGGAAGAAGAGGTGGGCGGCATTGGGCTCGAAGGGAAGATATCCGAGCTCGTCGATGATCAGCAATTTCGGCCGTGACAGGATCGTTAACTGCTTGTCGAGCGAGCCGTCGCTGTGGGCCTTGGCCAACATCGCCACCAACGTGGCTGCCGTGACGAACTGCACGTTGTAATTCTGGCGGATTGCCTCGCGGCCAAGGCTCACTGCAAGATGGGTCTTGCCCGTGCCCGGAGGGCCAAGGAACAGGACTGTGTCGCCGTGGGCGATCCAGCGGCAGGTCGCAAGTTCCCTGATCTGTCCCTGATCCAGCGATGGCTGCGCGTCGAAGTCGAAGCCGTCGAGTTCGCGCACGAACGGGAACTGCGCCAGTTTCCAGGCGCGAGCGTTGTCGTGAGCTGACCCAAAGCAGTAATCGTCTTTTCAATTCATGAGGGAACGTGCCTGAGGCCGAAGTTCGTGTGGTGCTTCGAAGCGGACACGTTGGGCTTCAATCCAAACTCACCCGGGGTTAAAGATCTAGCAAAACGTCGCCTTGCGGGCGGCTGCAGCACGCCAGGACGTAGCCTGCCGATTTGTCGTCCAATGTCAGTCCGCCCAGGTCATCCATGACGACTTCGCCGGACAGCTTGGCGATCCGGCACGTGCCGCAAACTCCCTGCTGGCAGGCGGTGGGGACGTAGACGCCACATTGGCGCGCCACTTCCAGCAAGGTCTCTCCGGGCGCGCAGTCATGCGCAACGCCAGACCTGACGAAGCGGACCGAAGACGAAACCTTTGAAGCCGGTACCGAACGCGAACTGTTGCCGCCTCCGAAGCTCTCCTCATGATACTGTGAACGGGCGAGCCCGATTGCATCGAGGCAGCTGCGTGCAGCCTTCATGTAGGATTCCGGCCCACAGGCAAACACCGTACGGCTGTGGAGATCGGGAACCAAGGTCAGGAGCATCTCACTGTTAATTCGCCCGGTTGGACCCGTCCAGGCCGGGTCTCCGTGACTGCAAATGCAAGTCACATGAACATTGGGAAAGCGAGCGGCAAGTGCGTCCAGTTCGAGCCGAAAAATGATGTCGTCCGGCGTTCTCGCACT
>NZ_JAMYRK010000156.1:0-2980 GCF_040321335.1 Mesorhizobium sp. M0437 | reverse complement strand
TGATCCGTCGTGCTGGGCATGGTTGTCGTGGTCGAGGTTCCGCTCGAAGTTCCGCTGGTCGTCTGGGCAAAGGAAAGCCCGGCCGACACCGCCAGCACGGCCGAAGCAAAAAGGATGCGTTTCATCTTCTTTCTCCTGTCTGAATGCGCGGGATGCGCCTGGCACATCCAACAGGCAGACAGAAAGACTGTTCCCCGAAGAAGCTCAATTTTTGTAACTCTGGTCGAGGGGCTCTATTGCGCCGGGAACACGGATCAGTTCGTCGCTAATTGCTAGTTTCTCTGCCCAGATTTGGTTGAAAAGATTCCACAGCCAGTCTTGACGACCAAGAAGATGTTTCTTCTCTGTTCTCATGGCGCACGAACCAATGTCACGCCGGGCAAGGCGACCCGGCACAATAAGCTCGGCAAGGCTGAATGCAGCTGCGGCAACGTCCCCTACTGCCGTTCCGCCGACCTGATGATGGTGGTGGCGTCGATCCACTAACGCTGAAGTTCGACTGCAGCCGCTGCAAGCCGACGGTGAAGATTACGCTGCTCGAAGTGCATCCGGAGCACCTGCCGAAGCGGCTGATCATCCAGAAGCCAATGAAGATCGACTCAAGATCCATTGGACCACCGAACGGTTCCCGGGATGAGTCCGGCAAACGGCTGGACAGTTCAGGGGCTGACGGACGAGCGCATGGAGATCCATGCGTATTCCCACAATCCACAATGCCACCACAATCAGCCGCTCGATCTTGGAAGGCTGAAGGCTAAACTCGACCGAAGGCGCCGCAACGGCGGATGATCTGATTCCAAGCTCACGCAAAGTGCAGTGGCAATCGTGTCGTGTTGACCTATACGCCCGACACCGCGCCGCCTATCTACCGGGCAAGATCGTAGAGCCGGCAGCCGGCCGAAGCCGAATTTCTCAGGCCGGCGGCGACAACGCGCCAACAGGCGACAATGTCGAAATCGTGCTGTCATAACGCGCACCGGCAAAGTATTCCTACAACGCAAAATGGCTAGCCCGGCGGCGTCCAAGCCTATGCTCCACAGCTAAGTCACACCTGATCGCGACGCCGTGCACGCTCGCATTTCTGCCGTTGCGCGGTGCGCCGCAGGTGCGTAGCCTCCTATACGCACCCGGGTCACGAGCATGAAACAGATGAAAACCGACCAGATTCCACTATTCGTCCAGGACATCGTTGCCCTTGGGTGCGAGATCTGCGCGGTTGGGGATTTCGGCTGCGTCATTGGCGACGCCGATCTTTCTCTCCATCGCCTTGAAGCCATCCAGCCGCAATTGAGGCGTCTCGACCAAACATATGGCTGCCGTCGGCACCTGAAGCGGCAAATTATCGCCTACCTCAATTCCGTCGGCCGCTATGTCGATCCGGCCGAAGATAGCCCGGTGATGCCGCGCCACTGACGGCACGAGCGCCTCGGCGAACCGATTCTGTTGTTCCCGACCTTGCGCTACGCCTGCTAGACGTTGATTTGACCGGCAAGACTTCCCCACAAATCCAGGCGATGTCTGCGCAATAAGAGAGGCTTTGGCGATGCAAAACTCCCGCGCCACTTCGACTATCTCTATGCCTCACCAGGCGAAGCTTGTTTTAGCCAAGATGTGATCTCAATAGCTGAACTGTCGGCGATTAGGGAGCACTCCACACTGTAACCAAATGGGCTGCCCCGCGTTCTTTAACGGCGTACGGCTGTGCCCCTCGCGGGGCAGCCTTGTGTTTCAGGATTTCTGGCATGGTCAACCGGGACACGAGCCGCAATGAAGGAAGCTTCGACTGCCTCATCGTAGGTGGCGGGCCATCCGGGCTCGCGGCTGCGACTTACCTTGGAAGATTTCGAAGGCGAGTAATTGTTGTCGACGCAGATGAAAGCCGTGCAAAGTGGATTCCCTTGACGCGCAACTGCCCAGGCTTTCCAGACGGCATCACCGGCCCTGACCTGCTTGGCCGCCTTCAACTGCAGGCCACTCGATTCGGCGCAAGCGTGGTCCACGACACGATCGTATCCCTTCGCAAAACGAAGGCTGGGTTTTTGGCGGCCGCTTTATCTCCCATTCGTGCCCGCTCGGTGCTCATTGCTACCGGCGTTGTTGACATCCTCCCGGATCTTCCTGGCGCTACCGACATGATCCAAGCTGGCGTCTTGCGATTGTGCCCTATCTGCGACGGCTATGAAGCCATCGACAAACGAGTGGCCGTCATCGGACCAGCCGAACACGCGGTAAAAAAGGCGTTGTTCATGCGCACCTTCACTCAGGATCTGACCCTCCTGATTACTGATCCATCCGAGCCCTCCCCGCAAGAGCGTACCAAACTTAAGAGGGCCGGAATCAAGATCGGCGTCTGCAGACCCAATGCCGTTTGCGCCACGGGCCGGGAGGCGGTAGTGGAACTCATCGACGGCGCAACGCTCTCGTTTGAGACCATCTACCCTGCGATGGGCTCGACCATCCGCTCGAGGCTTGCGGTCGACCTTGGTGGATGCTGTGACAAAGCGGGCAATCTCGTCGTGGATTCGCGCCAGCGCACCGCGGTCCGCGGACTTTATGCAGCCGGAGATGTCGTCAACGAGATCAATCAGCTTGCCGTAGCATTCGGCCACGCAGCGGTGGCTGCCACCGACATTCACAACTATCTTGCAAATGTTCGGGGCGAGCATTGGTCCCAGGCCGAACACGGCCGACCGTGACTTATAGGTACATGGCGCCTAGCTCTGACACCGAGAGCAAATCATGAGGAACGAAGAGGCACGGCGACCGTTCTGGATCGTCGGGTTTCATCATGTATCTTATTCAAATCCTCTTACCTCGGGCGGACAATTCCGGCGGTGTCACAGCTTTTTTGCAGGCACCTGCAGAAAGGCTGTGGCGGCAAGGCAGTACGCATCCGGTGAAGACCGCAGACGTGCGCATCCGGCAGCCAGGAGAACCTGAGCACCGGAGTGCTGGGGTCAAGCTTTCTTTGGGGAGACGC
>NZ_JAMYRK010000155.1:0-3106 GCF_040321335.1 Mesorhizobium sp. M0437 | reverse complement strand
GATCCTCCGCAACGCCTCGAGCTTGATCTCCCGAACATCCGTCCCGCCGATTGTGACGCTCCCGCCAGTAGGATCGAGTAGCCGCACGATCAGCTGCATGATCGTGGTCTTGCCCGAGCCGGAGCGTCCGACGAGAGCGGTCACTTTGCCGGGCACGAAGGTTTTGCGAAGGTCGTCGAGTATGGTGCGGTCGGATCCGTCCGGCCTGAACGACAGCCGATCGAGTGTGACCTCGAACGACCCGAGTTCGGAGGCGGTCTTTACGCCGAGGTCGGGGACGTCGGCCGGCTCGTCGAGCACTTGTCCGACGCGCTCTATGTTCGGCCAGGCTGTGTTCAGGCCAGCATAGAAACTCACCAGGGCCTGGATAGGCTCGACAACACGCGGCACGAACAGGTAGATGCCGACAACAGCCTGCACCGCGTCGCCGCCGACGACGAAGACGGCCCAGAGGATGAGGCCAATCTGCAGCACTGTCGGTACTGCAGCTTGAAACTGGCTCGAGAGTTCGTTCTGAACCTGCGCTTGGACCTGGGCCTGTCCAAGGGCTTTGAGCCGTGCTGCGAAAGCAGCGGAACGTTGATTTCCGGCGTTCATCAACTGCACCTCCTGAGGCGCAGTGAGCGAGTCGATCAACACATTGCCCAAAGCGCCCTGCCGGTCGCGGACACTGCTGTAGGCGAGGCGAAGCCTGCTCGAAAGCCAGACGCCGCCGGCCGGTAAGACCAGAAGCAGGACCGCGAGCAGCGCGTAGATGACGTCCGGCGAGCCGAGATCGGAGATATTGTAGAACAGAAACGTGATCGCCGACAGCAGCGAAACGCCGCGTGTGAACGGAAACGCCAAGACGTCGCGCAGCACACCCTGTGCGCCTGCCGCGTATTGCATGACGACCGCTGTATTCTCGCCCACGTCGTGGTTGCCGTGATAGCTATATCCTAACTGGAGCAATTTGTCGTGCAGCTTCAGTTGCATGCGCTGCAGCATCATGGTGTTGAACCAAGCTGTGCCAACGCGGTTTGCGAAGCCTGTGACGATTAGCAGGATGGCTGTCGCGGCGAACAAGATCGCTGTCGACGCGGCATCGCGGGGTAAGATGAACCCGACAAAATCAAATGTTCCCACTGTTTCGGCGGAGCCGCTGCTCGCCTGACGGATAAAGTTGGCGATCAGCTGGGCGTTGTACAGTGTGAGAAGGGAGGTGAAGATCGACAAAGCCGTGATGAGAACGAACGCACCTCCGATGCCTTTGATGGACAGCCGTGCCCACTTCAGCAAGCGCTGCAGCGAAAACGGTGCCTGGGCGGTCGCCATAACGTTCATAACCGACACCCAACCTCCCGCCCGGTTCGCAAGAAACCCCAATCAACGCGCGTAGAACTCCACAAGGGCGGCGCTCGATCCCGACTTGTGCGCGCCTCAGTTGCAGCGCGCATTGTGGTGATGGCTATGCTGATATAACACGGAGCACATGGTGCGCAGCGCGCGGACTCGCGAGGCCCGGCCTTGTGCGTCCAGTGCATCAGTCCAGGGCTGCACAAATTGCCCGCACCGTCAATTGAGTTCGCTGCCGCCCAATCCGTCGAGGAGATCAAGACCTTCACTGAATTCGGCGTCCACCTGCGCAGGAGGTCATAGAGCACCGCAATCGAAACTTTGCGCAACGCGAAGCAGGCGCGCATGATATTCGGCCAACGCTTCGGTAGCATGGTGGCGAGACGATTGAGCAATGTCCCGGTCAATTCTAGGTCTGCCAAGGCTTATAGTATGGACGCGCGCCATGGTGCGATGTCGTGCATCGCCGCGTCGACATCGCGCAACGAGCCGGACCGCGCATCAGCGTCATGTCAGGGTGGGCATGCTTGTCTTTTATCCTGGGCCGGGCGCCCTGACGCTCGAAGACGTCCGGCTGGGTGGTCACGGCGAGTGAGCCGGATGGCGCCAGATTTGCTGGGTAAGCATCTCCGGGCGCCTTCGGGATCACACTTCGCAGTATGCCCCGCAGTTCCAGCAATAGAACCCGACGTAAACGTGGGTGTCGCCGATGACGTAATTTATCGCCGAGCAATGCCAGCAAGAGGCATTGATCCCGATCGCGTGTTGTGCCTCTGCTCCGCCGGTCTGCCTGGGTTTTTGCCCCTTGACGGTCTTCTGCTTGTCGACCTTGGAATCGTCGCCCTTCTTGCCGACTTTTACTGTGATCTCAGCCATTTTCGTCCTCCCTTAAAAGGGCTCCCGCAAAGGAGACCGTTGCATTTCCCCATTATGATTTCAGGCAAACCAACTTGCGTCGCGAGCAAAAGTTGATTTACTCGGCATATTTCGATCCTTTCTCATCGAGATCGAAAAGGCAAGTCTTCTTGTGATGTTGACGCCTGTCCTAATCTGTGCAGCACCGTGCGTTGGAGGCGCCACCTATTGACGCCAACTTCTAATTCATTGATATGTGTGTATTCTTAATCAATTGGGCGGGGGCATGTCTGAAATGACGTTTCATCGCGGCAAGGAAACTACATCAACCAGTGAGATGATTTCTGCGCAGATCGAACTTCCGGGATGGCTTTTTGTGCTATCGTTAGCGGCATTGAACTTGGCTGCCGCGCCGCGGACCGCAGTGGCGGCGGAGCCCGTTCCCGGCATCGTTTTGCCGCAGTCGACGATCAAATCGCCAATCGCGCAGGTGCCGAACGCGAAAAACAATACGGGTACTCGTGTCATCGGCGGTACCGAAGCCAAGCCTGGAGCTTGGCCGTTCCAAGTGGCCTTGCTGGCAAGCGAGATGCTCGACAGCAGGGCGGCATCCCAACTCAACGCGCAATTCTGCGGCGGTACGCTGATCGCCGAACAATGGGTGCTGACGGCGGCACACTGCCTATTGAAGGATGATGTACCCGTCGCTCCCGGGGAGGTTACGATACTAGTCGGGGCCACAAAGCTCGTCGAGGGAACCCGGTATGCAGTCGCCGAGATCGTTCCAAACCCTGATTACAACGCCGTCAATATGAGAAACGACATCGGGTTGATCAAATTGGAAACGGAGGCCGAGGGTGCCAGGACCGCCAAGATCGGAAACCCGGCGGATTTCGCGCAGGCGACGGTGATTGGC
>NZ_JAMYRK010000154.1:0-3437 GCF_040321335.1 Mesorhizobium sp. M0437 | reverse complement strand
CCACGGGCGCCGCCGCCCCCGCCCCGCCCAAGACCGCCAACCTCATCGCGTGAGGTAAACGCGCGGCCTGGCGGCGCCCGCCGCGCTTAAATCCGGGGGGGGCGACGTATGCGTTAGGCGGTTCCTCGGCGTCGTCGCTCAGCAGGAACCCGCCGTGCCGTCGAGGCGGGGGCCTCACAGGCAGTTTCAATGCGAACAATCAGCAGACTTTTTGATTCCCATGACCAGGCGGCGCGAGCCGTCGAAGCTCTTCAGGCGGCAGGAATTGCGCGCCACCAGATCAGTATCATCGGACCCTACGACGACGAAATCGGCGCCGTCTTGCGCGGTCCAGGCACCGGTGCCGCCCTTGGCGCGGCGGGTTTGTTGGCCGGCCTCGGCGCCTTCGATATCCCCGGCATCGATCCCCTCGGCGCGGGATGGCTGGCATCGGCCCTCGTCGGTGCAGCCTTGGGCTGCGTTGCCGGCAGACTTTTCGGCGCATTGTCCGATATCGGCAAGCAGCCAGGCAAGCCAGATGCCGCACAAGGTGTGATCCTGGTGCTGGCGCATGTCGATGAAAGGCAGGCAGACAGCGCACAGGCGGTGCTTGGGGCTTCCGTTCAGGCAACGCAGTCTTTGGCCAGGGCGGCATGAAGGTTCAGCTCGGGCAAGGCGCTTGACCAGGCCGCGCAGCGGGGCGGCGATCCAAGCGCGAATTCAAAAATCTCTGGCAAGCCGCCGCCAGAAAGTGTTGAACACCGTGCCGATCACATTCGGCGAGCGGTTGCGCTCGGCGAGGCTTGATGATTTGCTGTCGGTTTGCGGAGAACGAATAATGCATGAGCCTGTCGGTCAAGACGAATATGGGTCGACCAGCCCGTTCGATCCGGACGATCTGTCGAGGTTGAACGCAATCGGCCCGAGCGCCGGCAGCAACGATTTCGAGAAATACGCGGTCGCCGTGATCATCGTGTTCGGCGCCCTGATCATCGGTGGCCTGATGGCTGCCGGCTTGAGCTTCGGGCGCCGCAGCACCTTCTTTTTCGCGCTTGGTGGCGCCACCGCGGCATGGATATCCGGCAATGCGCTTCTGCTCGACCGGCCACGCATCTACGCCCTGTTCGTCGGCATCGCGGCGCTGATGCTGATAGCGTCCACGATCGCGCTGGTCACCTGATTCAGAGCGAAATCTTATTGTTGACCATGATCTTATCCGAAAAACCGATTCCCACTTTTGGGGTCTAATACCCGATAGCCTTGCCGGCTGCGGCGCGGCTGTCGATGGCGCCATTGTAGCGGGCGCCGCCACCCTTCTCGATTTCCGCCAGGCTCTTGCCGCCGACCAGGATGCCGGCCGCCTGGCCCCAGGTCGTGTCGGCAAGATCGAGGCGGTAGCCCATGCCGGTAAGCAGCTTTTCGGTATCGGGCGACAGGCCGAAAGGTTCGATATAGACCGTGTCGGGCAACCATTGGTGATGGATGCGCGGTGCGTCGATGGCCTCCTCGATGTTCATACCGTGGTCGACGACGTTGACGATCGCCTCCAGCGTGATGGTGATGATGCGTGAACCGCCGGGGCTGCCGATGACCATGAACGGCTTGCCGTCTTTGGCGAGGATGGTCGGGCTCATCGACGACAGCGGCGTCTTTTTCGGCGCAATCGCATTCGCCTCGCCCTGGACGAGGCCATAGAGATTGGGCACGCCGGGTTTCTGGGTGAAATCGTCCATCTCGTTGTTGAGCAGGATGCCGGTGCCGGCGGCGACAACGCCGGCGCCGAAAGAGCCGTTCAGCGTGTAGGTTACCGCGACGGCATTGCCATCATTGTCGATGATCGAAAAATGCGTCGTCTCTTTGCTCTCGCCAAAACCCTTCGGCATCAATTCCTGCGAGACGCCGGCCCGGAACGGATCGATCTTTTCACGAATTTCCCTGGCGTAATTCTTGTCGAGCAGTTTTGCGACCGGATTGTCGATGAAGCCGGGATCGCCGAGCGCCGAATTGCGGTCGACATAGGCGTGGCGCATCGCCTCGACCATGACGTGAACCGTCTCGGCCGAACCGGCGCCGAGATAGGACAGCGGATAGAACTCAAGCACGTTGAGGATCTCGCAGATGATGACGCCGCCGGAGCTCGGCGGCGGCGAGGAAATGATCTCGTAGCCGCGATAATTGCAGGTCACCGGCTTGAGCTCGCGCACCGCATAGCTTTCGAAATCAGCCCTGGCCAGAATGCCGCCCTTCTCGCCACTCGCCTTGACGATGGCGTCGGCGGTCGCGCCTTTGTAGAAGGCATCCGCCCCGCGGTCGGAAATGGCGGCCAGCGAAGCCGCGAGATCGGGCTGAACAAGCCGCTCGCCGACAGCATAGGGCTTGCCGTCCGGCTTGAGGAAAATGGCCGCCGCCGCTGGGTCCCTTGCCAACCGCTCGGCGCCGCCCTGGAGCGAGGCCGCATCGCCCTGCTCCAGCACGAAGCCTTCCTTGGCAAAGCGGATGGCCGGCGCCAGCAAGCCCTGCCGCGACAGCGTGCCGTATTTCTCCCGCGCCATCTCGAAACCAGCGACCGAGCCCGGCACGCCGACCGCCAGATAGCCGTCGAGACTGGCGCCTTTTACCGGCTTGCCGTCCTTGTCGAGATACATGGTTTTGGTCGCGGCCAGCGGCGCGCGCTCGCGAAAATCGAGGAAGGTCGAGCGGCCGTCCTTGAAGCGGATGGTCATGAAGCCGCCACCGCCGATATTGCCGGCGGTCGGATAGACCACGGCCAGCGCATAGCCGACGGCGACCGCGGCATCGACCGCGTTGCCGCCCTGCTTCAGCACCTCGACGCCGACCTCAGACGCAAGATGCTGGGCGGTCACCACCATGCCGTGCTCGCCCTTCGCCGGCTGCGGCGAGGCGGCAAGGGCAAGGAACGGGATAAAGGCCAAGGTGAGGGAGAGGCTGACGGCGATCAGCGTCCGGCGGAAATTGTGCATGGCCGTTCTCCGAGGCTTGGGGTGGGCCTAGGAAAGCGGTTTGGGGAGGTCGAGTCTACTGCGAAGATCGAAAGAATCGGGAGGGTTCGCACGCCTGTGCCGGTTCGCCTCGCAACCGCCGTTGCAATCTTCGGCGACTGCAACGGCATGGATCCTAGGGTCTCCGCTGCGTCGCGGAGACCCTAGGATCCATGCCGTAACTGCTGAGCGCCGCAGCGTTGGTAGCAAGGCCACGCTTCATCGCGGCTCCCAGAATTTTTCAGTTACACAGCAACTTTGTTCTTGCTTTGTGCCGGCAGCTATGCTACTAGTTTGGATATGGTGCTAATTGGCTCCAACGACCCGCCCTTCGTGGCGGGTTTTCATTTTCAGCCAATATCAGACAATCCCGCCGCCGACGCTCGCCACCGCCGGCCGTTCGGCTGCGACCTTCGCCCGGTAGCCGGCGGCGCGGTAGGCGGCGACCGGATCGATGGC
>NZ_JAMYRK010000153.1:0-3558 GCF_040321335.1 Mesorhizobium sp. M0437 | reverse complement strand
TGGCCGACTTTTGATTGGAATGGTGGCCGGCTTCAAATCGGAATGGTGGCCGGTCTTTGATCGGAATGGCGGCCGGCTTCACGTCGGAATCCGCAGTCATTCTTAAAACTCCGGCACCGTTTCGGCGAGACCCGGCTTGATGGCCAACACCTGAAGCACCACCAGTCGGTATCAGTTGCTACCTTTCCCGCATTCCTCCGAAAATATCGCCGTGCTTCTCAGATAACTGAAGCAATTGCTCCTTTGCTTGCCGTGCAAGCGCGGAACTAGAACTGGGTAGGCACCCCATTTGGAATGTGTCGCGCTCCCGCCCCACGAAAAAACGAGAGAATCTCGCAACGTCTTGAGGCCTCTTGGTGGGGGAAACGTAGCAGACCACCCCGTCAAGGAAGAACCGGTAAAATGCATGTCTTTCAAATCTAAAGGGAGTAATCTTCGGAAGCTCTTCCTGCCCGCAGAAGAATGCGAAATAAACCGGGAACTCGTCAGCGGCCCCTGGATCATCGTCCAGAATCCTTTGGCGAAGGTCCTCCAGCCGCTTCGGGCGAACCGTGACCAACTCGAACGCCGGAAGATTGCTAACAGCCGCCCGCCACAGGAGCGAAAGGGCAAATAGCCGAACAGAGGCTGAATTAATACCGGTGACGGTGTGGATAGTTCCGGGAACAAATGAATCGAGTAGCTCGCCGGGATCGAGCGGATTGCGGCGCTTGCGATAGGTAAAGCCTTTCTCGATAAAACATTTCGCGGCTACGTCATCCAACTTTGCTATGATCGCCTCGCCGGCATCGGCCATGATGCCCCTATCATACCATCCGCTGTACGCTTTCCTCGGCCTGCCTCGTCCATCCCATTCCTTGAAGGGGCCATCAGACACTCGCCTCATGAAGGCATCGGGAATGATGTGCGATTTCGCCATAGGCCCGACGCTGCCTGTCAAAAGACAAGTTCCAATCGGCCGCTGCCCAGCGTTACCCATATGCGTGCATCGCTTTCCTAATCACTGGAAGCGCAACCCCGACAACTCCCCCACACGCCCCGCCCATGGCCTGTTTCGCGCTCTCCGCCTTTGATCTTGCTACCATGATTCCGTCATGCATTGGCAGCGCCGGGACGCCTTGCGCCATGAGTATTCGTAGGGCCGCGACCAGGATGCGGCTCTCGGTGAACATGAGCCTGAGGCCAAGCCCGGTGCCGAACATGCTGGCAATGGCCGGGTGACGTTTCGCCAGGGCCTCGCTGAGCCGCTCGGCGTTCCACTCCTTGCCTGCGGTCTCCCGGACCTCGCTGGGCAGCCGGCGCATGGCCCCCTGGCGGGAGAGCAGCGCGGAGAGACCCATCTTGGCCGCTGCTCGCGGAAGGCCCTCTATGCCCCCGTATGGGTCACCCCGAGGCAACACCGCGCCAGCCGCCAGGTAAGCCAGTTGCGGGAACATGGCGGTGAAGTCGAGGTCCGCCACCGCTTCGCCATTGATCTTAATGAGGTGCCGCCGGGTCTTCGGAAGGTTCATCCAGAAGCCGCCGTAGAGCCGCCCGTGTTGATCGAACGTATGGGGTGCATCCGGGTGCTCAATCTGGAAGCGACGGGTGAGGAAGACAGGAAGCTGCGGCGGGTTACCGTCGAGCCCGATATCGGCCTCTGCGAGGAACGCATTGATGGCCTGCATGTCCGCCCGCATGGCGATGGTTTCGGGGGTGTCGGCGTAGTCCAGGAGCAGCTTGCTGCGGCCCCTCCCGGTGGAGGCCTTGAGGATGATGGTCTCGGCTCCCGCCTCCCGCCCAATCGGCCTCGGGCACGGGTCATTCGGGTCTCGCGGGTCGAAGCCCCAGATGGCGGCCCCGAGGAACGCCACCGAGATACCTATGGGCATATCCTTGGCCTCGGCCATCATGCGGCGGTTGGCTTCGAGATATCTACGGATTGTCTTACTCGACATCACACACTCACGCTCTGCTTTGGGGCCGGCTCGGGGATGGCCTGGCGGCCCGCTACGGGTGAGGCGGATGGGCACCGGCACCGGGACCGTAAGAGGAACTGACCTCATCGCGAACCGAGCTGACGTGCGACAGCCAGCCCGCTAGGTCACTCCCGGCCCTTCGGTCGGCCAGGAAGGCGCTCACCTCGAACTGCTCCAGGCAGTCCAGGGCGAAGGTGATGGCGATATCGGGGTCCGCAAATGCATCGGCTGATGCGGGGAGGGACGGCAGGCGGGCAGGCGTCAGGCTGGTCATGCGCAGTCTCCGGTTGAGTTGCGCCGCCCAGTATGGCCATAACGAGTCGCCGATCAACAAGTATAAACTGTGCAGGTTCGTAGTGTTGTCACGCGCACATTTATCGAGTGTCTGGGCCACTGCTCCTGCTGTTTTTTAGGCCGTTTTCAGGATGCGGAAGACACTTGCCCTCCCGATCCGCAGCTCCTGGGCGATGGCGTCGGCGGTCTTGCCCTCAGCCTTCAGCCTGATGACCTCGGGGGCCATGCGCCGAGCCGTGGGAGCCCTGCCCTTGTACTTCCCCTCGGCCTTAGCCCGCGCGATCCCCTCAAGCTGCCGCTCCAGCATCAGTTCCCGTTCGAACTCCGCAATAGAGCCTAGGAGGTTCACCATGAGCTTCCCCGTTGGGGTTCCGGTGTCCAGGTTCATCGAGAGGATGCGGAGAGCCACGCTCTTGCTTCGGAGCTGCGCGGTGATGCCCACGAGGTCGGCCACTGAGCGGGCCAGCCGGTCGAGCTTGGTGACGATGAGGGTGTCGCCCTCTCGCACGTAATCCAAGGCCCTCTCAAGCTCCGGCCTCTTGGTGGCCACGGAGGACAGCTCCTCGCGGAACACCTTCGCGCACCCTGCTCCGGTGAGGTCCCTGAGCTGAGCCTCCAGCCCGGCCTTCTGGTCGGTGGTGGAGGTGCGGGCGTAGCCGACGAGGTGCCCGTTCGGTATGGCGGTCGTGGCGGTATGCTCCGGTGCTTGCATGGTGGCTCCCCTTCGGATCATTAGACCCTTTGAGCATGTGATCCTTACGTCTCAAAATGTCAATCGATATTCGTGTGAGACTCCAAATCGACCGTTGCGGCCGACTCACTGAGGCAAGGCCTATTGATACTGCGGGTTTCGCTCGGAGCTGCCCGTCGAGTTTCTCGCAGGACGTATCATTATATCTTTGACTTCAGTGATACTTCTGGTACTGTGACTTGTCTCGACCACATCAATCAACCTGAAGGAAACAGCCATGTACGACTACGCCAGCCAGACCCCGTTCCAGATCAAGTTCAACGAGGCAGAGCAGCGCTTCGCAGCCGATCACCTTCAGGGCGGCGAGCTTGCCGAATTCCAGTCCGATTGGCGTAGGGCCCGCGTGACAGGGGTGCAGTTCTGGCTTGACACCGTGGCGGAGCGGAAAGGCCTCCCCTGCCGCTGGCATGTCGCCGCCTAACGCTTCGCAACGCCGCTACGGAAGCCCCAGTGTCGCCGCTGGGGCTTTTTGCTGTGGGTGAGGCCGAGGCGCTGGAGGTGGAGGCCGCAGGCCGAGGCGCTGGAGGTGGAGGCCGCAGGCCGAGGCGCTGGGGG
>NZ_JAMYRK010000152.1:0-3637 GCF_040321335.1 Mesorhizobium sp. M0437 | reverse complement strand
AATGGTTGGGATACCAAACGGCGTTGCGTCGCAAGGCGTCGTGAAGCTGCAAACACGATGAGGCTATCCAGATGACACTGACCGAACGCGTTCCCCTAGTGGAAACCTTAGTGGAAACCCGGGTTCCCCTGAAATTTGCGATGCGACACCTGGCCGGAGCTGTCTCCGTGGTCACCGCAGGTGTTGGCGACGAACGGACGGGCGCAACCGTTACCACCGCCCATTCCCTATCGGTCGAACCAGAGGTGATGGTTGTCAGCATCAATCTGAACTCGTCTACCTGGGCAGCCATCAGCCGGCATCGGCATTTCTGCGTGAATGTGCTGCGTGCCGACCAGATCGCGATTGCCGACCGCTTTGCCGGGCGCGGTGGCCTGAAGGGGTGGGCGCGCTACGAGGGCGCTCGCTGGTCCAGCCTTGCAAGCGGCGCACTGGCACTCGACGAGGCGCTTGCCGCGGTCGACTGCACGGTTGAGGATACTATTATTCGCCACAGCCACGCGCTGATCCTCGGCAGCGTCCGGCATGTGGTGAGCGGAGAGCCCGGCCCGGCGCTGATCTATCATCACGGCGCATACGGATCGTCGTAAACGTATTTCGGTTCCAGGTGCTTGACGGCGCAGTGAAGGTCCAGGCATTCAAATGAAGGCTTGATCTAGAATGCCTTGGAGAGAAAACAGTAAAGGCGAGGCGGGTCTTTTGGCATCCCGCCAGAACCGCAGGCTAGAAGTGATTCCCAGCCATTTTGTCGCCCGTCACGACGTTACAAAACTCATCGTAAATAATTGATTTTATTAGGGACACTTAGAGTTCAATCCTCTCTCGCAGCACCAGATTGTTTCGCTGGCGCATCTTCCAAGGCCTCCTTGACCTGCTCGATGGTGATTGTGCGCGGTTGGCGAGGTTGCCGAAAAATGTGGCGCCCCGCGACCTGCCGAGTGTCACGCGCACAGGCTCGTCAAAAGCTGTGGTCTTGCACACTCACCTCACGGCGCTCGCACGCGCCATGATGCGCGCGGGGAAAGCATTCTGGTCTGCCCTTGCTGCAGGCGGCTTAACAAAGCTTGCAGCCGGGAACAATCGTTCAACGACTCGCGTTTCTTGCCAAGGCCCGCTTCTTTTGCAACGGGGCGGCGGGCGTTGAAGGCTCGCAAATGTCGCGCCGGCGTTTCAATCGCACTCGCCTCAGCCCTCACGATTTGGCTATCTGTGAACGCGTGTTTGATCAGGTTTGCGCAGATGAGCACATTGACCCTCTAAGCCTGGATGCCGAAGCCTTAGCGGTGATGATTGTCGCAATCTTCCGAAACGTGACTACCAATGAGCGCGAACTGCTGGAGGAAGTTAGGTCTCTTCGTCGCTCAAAAGGGGCAGAGAAGGCGCACTAGCTTGGCGGGCGTTCCGAGGCGAATTGGCCTAGTCCCGCTTTGGCACAGCCGTTTGGCATCTGAATTGCCCATTGAGAATCGCCAGAGTGTAGCCACCGAGCTTGCGAAGGGGACGGAAATGGGCTTAGCCGAAGACTTATCGGATGTCGCGCTCACATTCGAATGTCCGGATTGCTTGCATCCGGCGGTAAGAAAGGGCTCTGCACTAAGAACAATCGCGCACTTCAGATGCGACGGGTGCAACGCCAAGGTGCGGATGACCTATCCGCAGAAGCTCGCGATCTTCGAAAAGCACAGGCTATTGGCCGCAGGCGACCGCCGCCAGCGAGGTCAGGAACACTACGGTGCCCGCAACATCGATCGGGTCGCCGATGCGGCCGAAGTGGCTTCGCGACCTCTGCCGCGTGCGGCGACGCGTGCTTAAGCCTTCCTCATCCGCGCGACCTTTACGCATGTTGACCATGACAATGCGGTCAATCGGAATAATTCGGGCGAAGGGCTCGTTAGTTCTTTAGGCGGTGCTAAAATACGGCAAAGTGTCCGAATGCCATTTCATGAAGCCCGCCAGACAGGCTGCGGCTCGCTCTGGCCTAACCTCGAAGGAAACCAGGGATGAAAATTTCGACTTCTCTGACAAGACGAAGTGTTGTCGCCGCGCTGGCGCTGGCCGCCGCATCGACGTCGGTATTGCCTGCCGACAAGGCGCTCGCGCAGACGAAGAAAACCACATCCGAGAAAAGTCTGTATGAGCGGCTGGGCGGCGTGTTCGCCATCGCAGCGGTGATCGATCACTTCAGCGACGCCGTCGTGAGGAACCCGATCGTCGGCCAAGAATCCAAGAATCCGCAGCTGCGCAAATGGCACACCAAGAACCTTGAAAGGTTGCCCGGCCTCAAGTTCATGCGCACGCTGTGGGTCTGCGACGTTTCTGGCGGGCCCTTCAAGTTCGTCGCCACCAAGCCCGGCACGACGCCGCTCGGCCTCGAGGAGGCGCATCGCGACCTGCGGATTTCCCCCGCGGAATTCGATGAGGTCGCAGCCGAACTCGGGCGGACCTTGGATCATTTCAAGATTCCGAAGCCTGAGAAAACCGAAGTCCTGGAAGCTTTCGCCGCCCACAAGGACGAGGTCACCGCCGGCTACGTCAAGCGGGGCTGAAGCGCTTATATCGCGCGGGCATTCGTTCTGAGCATGGCGCGCGTCGCCGTGAGGCGCGGCCGCAGCTCAGCGCGCAATTTTCCGATGGTTCCTACTCCGAACCTGCCCGAGCTGTCTCCACTCTGAGCGACCCTACCGGCAACGGCCGCAGGAGTTCAGCCTCGGACCTCGTGAGATGGATCCAGGCCGCCCAGTCCGATGGCCGCAGCACAACCACTTGCCGGTTGTGATATGGCGCCACGTCCGGCCCTGGCTCGCTCGTCAGCATCGTGAACGTCGGCGGCTTGTTGCCGACACCCTCGCGCCACAGCCCGGCAATCGCCATGAACGAATGGCCATTCAGCGTGAACCTGTGCTTGGTTTTTGGATATTTCGTTCCCGTGAATTCGAAGAATGCCGACGCCGGAACGAGACAGCGCTTGCTGTTGCTGAACTGCCGGCCCTCCGAGCGAAAGTTGAATACAGGTCCGCCTTTTGGCCCGGCCGGGGGAAAGCCGAATGTCATCGACGCCAGTTCGATTGCGTCGCCGGCGGCGCGCATTACAGGTGCGGGGTCGTTGATGTGGATGTCATCCGCCTGCGGCAGATCCAGTTCGGTTTGATGGCTGGGGATTTTGAGCGCCAGCGATTCCATCATCCGGCAGTATTCGGCCCAAGCGATGTGCTGCTCGTAGTCATTGCACATGGAATGGCTCCGCACGCTCGATCGAGATCAGTTCAATATAGCGTTTATCGGTGGGCGCCGATTGCTGGCGGATTTGATATAAGCCTATTTGGGCCGGCGTGCGGCAGCGATGGCCTGCAACAGATTGATGCTGTTCACGTCGGGTTCGCTGGATGCGGCAACGGCAAGTGCGGCGGCTTCGGCTATTTTCGCGACGTCGTCGCTGCTGATCGTTCCACGCTTTTCCAGCAGATTTACGAGTTCGACAACGAGAAGAAAGGCGTTCACACCATATCGTTCGGCTCTGAGCTCGAACTCGCCTCGAGCCAATTTCTCCGCGTCTCCTTCAGCCCGTTTGTCCACGTTGGCGTCCTCTCCTATGGCTACACGCTATCAACGCTTAGCACGAATGGTTTAATCCTTCGAA
>NZ_JAMYRK010000151.1:0-3713 GCF_040321335.1 Mesorhizobium sp. M0437 | reverse complement strand
AAGCTCGCTTGCTCCGGGTCAATTCACGGCCATGACCCAAAGCTGTCATTCCGCCCGTACGTGTCGTAGCTTCTAATGGCTTGCCGATGGGAGGCGTCATATCCGAGCGCCCGATTGCCCTGACATAAGGCGCTGGTATTGTGTAGTTGATTGGGCTCCAAAGCGGAGCCGTCACACGTGGGAGGAGTCCGAGCGTGGTCGAGAGCGCCGTGCAGCGCCGTTTGGCCGCCATACTCGCTGCCGATGTGGTCGGTTACAGCCGGCTCATGGGCCATGACGAGATGGGCACGCTGACTACGCTGAGGGCGCTGCGGGCCGAGCTGGTCAATCCAAAGATCGCCGAACACATGGGTAGGATTTTCAAGGCGACCGGCGATGGGGTTCTGGCTGAGTTCCCCAGCGTTGTTAACGCCGTTGCCTGTGCGGTCGACATCCAGCGGCGGCTGGAGGCGCGCAACGCCGACATGCCAGAGGACCGCGCGATCCGACTGCGGATCGGGGTCAACCTGGGCGATGTCATCGTCGAGGGCGAGGACATCTTCGGAGACGGAGTGAATATTGCGGCTAGGCTTGAGAGCGTCGCCCCGGCCGGTGGCATAGCGGTGTCGGGCACAGTGCGTGACCACCTGGGCAACCGGCTCGATCTGCAGTTCGAGGATATGGGCGAGCAGGCGCTGAAGAACATCGAGCAGCTGGTGCGCGTTTGCCGAGTGCGCCCAGCCGATACCTCTGCCTTGGTGCGTCGCGCACTGTCGCTACCCGATAAGCCGTGGGTCGCCGTCTTGCCGTTTGTCAATAGGAGCGGCGATCCAGAGCAGGAGTACTTCTCCGACGGCATCACAGAGGACATCATTACCGAACTTTCGCGCTTTCGGTCGCTGTCCGTCATCGCCCGCAATTCCTCGTTCACCTACAAGGGACGGACGATGAAGATCCCCGACGTGGCACGCGACTTGGGCGTGACCTATGTACTCGAGGGAAGCGTTCGTCGCGCCGGGAATCGTCTGCGCATAACCGCGCAGCTCATCGACGCTGAGACCGGCAGCCACATCTGGGCGGAGCGCTATGATCGAGAAATTGCCGATATGTTTGCGGTTCAGGACGAGATAACCCAGAGGATCGTGGGCATGCTGGCGGTGGGCCTCGAAGACGATTCCTTGGAACGCGCTAAGCGTAAGCACCCTGAAAACCTCATCGCCTATGACCATTGGTTGCGCGGCAAACATCTCTTGTGGACGGTGGGTCAGAACAATCTTGAAGCGCGCCAACACTTCGAAAAGGCTGCTGCCACAGACCCAACCTTTTCGCGCGCCTATTCCGGTTTAGCGGTGACCTACCAGATGGAAGCGCTTGATTTGCTAATTGCGGCAGAAGGTAGAGGCGCTTATGACATGGCCTTTGATTGCGCCAAACGGGCCCTCGCGCTCGATGAAGCCGATTATCAAGCCCACATCGCGTTGGCATGGCCTTGCCTCTATCGGGGCGACTATGAGCGCATGAAGAAACATGTGGATCGCGCCATCATGCTCAACCCTAACGATGCCGACAGCCTCGCCAATGCCAGCTACATGCTCGCAATGTATGGAGAAGGGGAAAAGGCGGTTGCCTGCGGCGAAGCGGCAATGCGTCTCAATCCACGATACCCCGATTGGTATATCGCCTTTCAGGCGACTGCCCTATTTACCGCAAGGCGGTATCCCGAGGCCCTAGCCGCGCGGATCAGAGTCCCCGACTACTTTATCGATTCGACTTTTTTCGGCGCAGCTATACTTGCCAAGCTTGATAGGCTTGCCGAGGCAAAGCTATGGGCGGAAAAAGCAGTAGCGAGGCTGAAAGCAAGGCCGGGGGGCGTTGAGCAAGCAGCCAAAGGATGCATCCAGCTTCTGCTCGACAACAACCCATTCCGTCGTCAAGAAGATCGTGATCACTTCGCAGAGGCGATGCGCATGGCTGGCGTGCCCGGATAGCCGCTTCGATCCATTCCGGCTGATGTACGTCGAACAGAGTGTTTAGGAGGTAGTGGTGAAAGCACTCACTTTACTGATGGTGAATGATTACCCCGACTATATCGACGCGGGGGAGTGGGCGCGATCTCTCAAGGCGCGCGTTTCGGGCCTCGACTTCCGGTTATGGCCCCATCACGGCGATCCCGGCGACATTGACTTGGTGCTGATCGATAAGGGTACGCCGCGCAGGTTTTTTGAAGGTATGACGCGATTGCGTGCAGTTGCCTATCTCGGCGCGGGCATAGACGGCTTGCAACTGGGTGAGCTGCCTGCGGGCGTTGGCGTCGTACGTTTGGCGACCCGCGAACTTGCCTCTGAGGTTGTGCAGTACATTGTTCTCAGAGTACTGTGCCGGCAACGCCATGTCGTTGAATATGCTCTCCAACAGACCCAGAAGAGATGGCGCCCGATCGCGCCACGGAAGACCAGCGAGACCCGCATCGTTATCCTTGGGGCTGGGCGTATCGGTGGATGGGCCGCGCGACTCTTCGCCGAGCTGGGATATCGCACGGCGGCATGGTCCCGCAACCCTAAGCAAATCGCCGATGTGGCCTGTTACGCTGGTGCCCCAGCGCTTAAGGAGGCCTTGGCTGAACGAGACTTCGTCGTGTGCGCGCTGCCGCTGACCACCGAAACTCGAGGAATACTTAATTCCGAAACTTTCCGTCTGATGAAGCGCGGCGCCTACCTCGTTAATGTCGGACGCGGAGCACACGTCGACGAGGCTGCACTTCTGCACGCCATTGACGCTGGGCAACTGTCAGGCGCCTGCCTCGATGTTTTTACCTCGGAACCGCTCGACCAGGCGAGTCCGCTATGGGCCCATCCGAAGGTGACCATCACACCACATGTGGCAAGCTATTGGGTCGATTCGGGCATAGCGCAGGTGGCAGGTCTGTGCGAGCAGATCAAGTTGGGCAATGACATCACCAATCTCGTAAATCTTGAGCGGGGCTACTAAGGGCCCGTATGGCAATAACTGCTTCAGTTCCTTGACGGGATTCGGCCAATTGCCGCGGCCTAATGAATCTAATCGATTCGAAAATTTCTGTACGGACCCTAAGTGCGGGCTAAGAATCCACTCTTAGTCCGTTAATGGCGCTGCCTGCTCGTTCCGCTCGAGGAGACAGACGGCAGAGAACCACCCAACCAAGCCGCACTGGCGGCTGCTGAGTAGGCGAAGTCCGCATCGCCTCGATCGCGCCAAGAGCGGACATGCGCCTTAGTCGTTCGTGAGAGGCAGCCGCCCAGTGTCATGGCTAGCTCTAGGCGTGCGACCAGGCGCCCACTTCCGAGCGGCTCACGATCACGCTACCCGCCTCGATTTCGCGCTGCATGCGCTGTTCCAAAGTCTCAATATCGACCTCAGCGGCCGTCGCAACGCCCCGGCTCTGGATTTCCGGCAGCATCGTGACAATGAGTTCGGCGGTCTGGTGTGACCAGTCGAAGCCGCCATTAGTTCCCCCAACAACCGCCTCCATGTGCATTGAGGGGCGCGGTCAATCCAGCCGCGCGGAATGCCGCATCGAGCTTGATACCCATATTGGTCTCGATACCGCTGCGCCGGAACGTCTCGACGATCCATCGACAGCAGTGGTCGTAGGTCGGCGCCGGCGGGCTGGATCGACAGCCGTCCCAATCCGGCTCATGGAAGACGATGGTCCCTCCAGGCCGGAGATGACGAGCGACGCCACGCAGCATGGCCAC
>NZ_JAMYRK010000150.1:0-3721 GCF_040321335.1 Mesorhizobium sp. M0437 | reverse complement strand
CGCGCACGGTTGGGCCATGGGTGGTGGCGGCCCCCGCCGTGTATTCCCACCTAATGTTGGGGCGCAGGGGCGGGCTGGGGTTTTTTCTGGGGGAGCCGCCGCAACGCGGCGCGGAACTCGACCTTGAGCGTCAACGCGATGAACCGCGTGATCTGCCGCTGTGAGGCTACTGCTGGACACGAATGTCCTGTCCGAGGTGACAAGGCCGGCGCCGGACGCACGCGTTCTGGAATGGCTGGACAAGCTCGACGAGGATCGCTCGTTCATCAGCGTGGTGTCGATCGCGGAAATCCGGCGCGGCGTTGCTCTCATGGGCGAGGGTCGGAAGCGTGAGGCGCTGGCCGAATGGCTTGCCCGAGACCTGCCTCAGCGTTTCGAGCAGAGAGTCCTCCCCGTCGACGAGCCGGTTGCTCTGGCCTGGGGCGATCTGATGGGTCTTGCGAAGCGCCGCGGCCGCGGGCTGACGTCAATGGACGGATTGATCGCAGCCACAGCGATTGCCCAGGAGCTCACTCTGGCAACGCGTAATATGAAGGATTTCGAAGGCTTCGGAATAGAGCTCTTCGATCCGTGGACTGCGTGAATCGCCCAGCACCTCATCCCGAATGCTCGAAGCGAATTTCGAAAAAGAAGTGTGGGTTTGCTCTCATACCCTTTGCTGAAATGTTGTGACAGAGCGCATGGAATGCCACGCGCTTCAAATCGGAGTAGCCATCCAGGAAGCCTGAAGCCCTTTGAAGCGCATGTCCGTCAGCTATTCATAGCGTGGATGACTTTGATCGAAACAAACGATTTCATAACTCTTCGGAAATCTTGCATGGACAAAAGCACGTCCGCACCGATCACCCATCCAAGGAGAAAATCTTCCATGCGCCCTGACGTGCAGTGGAGGTCGTGCCGAGAAGTGAGTTGCAACTGGCCGACCATGTCGGCGGTTCGACGCTAGTCGTCCCCAATGTTCCTGAGCTGCGAAGTCTTGCAGGCGAGCCCGCTGCCCAGCGCGATTCTGCTTGTGGGCGGGCTTATTGCCGCAGGCAGATCCGGTCGGCTCGTCTGGGCAGCGGATTGGAGACCCGGCCGGCAGCGCTACCATACAACATCAGCGCACTTTACATCTACGCGGTATTGCCGTGCTTCCAGTCGGTGCCATGTTTGGCCGACGCATGACGCGATGCGGCCTCCTGCACAGCCGAAGGCGTTATCGGATGTGCGACCGGGAAGCAGGTGGACAGTGCAGCACGTGTCACTCGCTGTGCGACGGTCTTTCGGGGAATGAAATCGGGCCAGTTCACGGCGCGGTGATCCAGCCAAGCTCTCGGCGTCATGGAACGGCAGGCGCCACGATCGAAGCATCTCATGTTGATTCAGGCGGACCCCTTATGAGGCGTTCTTTGATGCCGGTGATGCCTGACAGGCGGTTGCAGCTGCAAGCGACAATGCGGCCTATTTAGTTGGAAACGGAGGCAGGCCAATTTGGCTTGCCCGTCACTATGTGGAGAAAGAAATGCTGTGTCTAGGAATTAGCGGCGGACTTGACCAAGTCCATGAAAACCGATTCGAGCTTCGGAACGCCTTTATGCACGATGGCGCCGCGGTGCTCGTCCGAGACGGACGGGTGATAGCAGCCGTCGAAGAGGAACGCCTCAATCGGATGAAACACTCCAACAAGCTCCCAATTCGTTCGATTCAATACTGTCTGTCAGCGGCGGGGGTTCAGCTCAACGACATTGATCGTGTCGCGCTCTACGCCAGCGAGCCCTATGCCAACGCCATGCTTGAAGGTATGTCCGCATCCCACCCGGACATTCTCTCCATTCCGTTGGATGCTAAAACGTTGGTGCAGGATCTGTTAACGCGTGAGTTCGGCACTAAGTTGGACAGTTCGCGTATTTCATTCGTAAGTCATCATCAGGCGCACGCCGTGAGCGCCTTTGCAATGTCGGGCTTCGAACAAAGTCTCATTCTAGCGATTGATGGCTCTGGTGATTTCCAATCGGGCCTCTTGGCGGTAGGGTCTGGCACAGAAATTACGCAACTCGAGGCTTTCCCCGAGAACAATTCTCTTGGGCTGTTTTATCTCGAGACGATCCGCTATCTCGGCTACGGCTTGTTCGACGAGTATAAGGTAATGGGACTCGCGCCCTACGGCGACCCCGCTCCCTATCGCGAGCTCTTCGAGCAGTTCTACGAGCTCTCCGCCAACGGCGGTGGCTACCGTGTTCACCTCGACCGCATCGGTCCGGCGTTGCTCCGCAATATCGAGGTCAGGCGAAAGGGAATGCCCTTCACCCAGCAGCATCGAGATGTGAGTGCGTCACTGCAGGAAGCGCTTGAGCGGATCGTGTTCCACATTCTCCGGCATCACCGTGAGGCCACCGGCATGAAGCGGTTGTGCCTGGCGGGGGGGGTGGCCCACAACTGTACGATGAACGGTAAGCTGCTGTATTCAGGGCTTTTCGAAGACATCTTCGTGCAACCCGCGTCTCACGACGCTGGCTGCGCATTGGGAGCTGCGCTGATAGTCTCTAACGAGATGGGCCGCCCCGCGCCGTGTGAGCGACTGCAGGAGGTCTATTGGGGTCCTGATCTCGGGAGCGAGCGCGCCGTGCAACAGGAACTGAATGCATGGGCCGGACATCTCGAGGTTGAACGCTCTGATGACGTGGCAAGCAGTGCAGCCGACTGGATCGCCAACGGCGCCGTGATCGGCTGGGTGCAGGGTCGTTCGGAGTTTGGGCCACGTGCGCTGGGCAACCGCAGCATTCTTGCCGACCCTCGGCCCGCCGCAAACAAGGACCGGATCAATGCGATGGTCAAGAAGCGCGAAGGCTATCGGCCCTTCGCGCCATCTGTGCTGGAGGAGGATGCGAGCGAATTTTTCGACCTCCCGGACGGTAGGCACGAATTTCCATTCATGAATTTCGTCGTTCGCGTGCGTGACTCAAAGCGCGCCTTGCTCGGTGCCATCACGCACGTCGACGGTACCGCTCGCCTGCAAACAGTATCGCACAACGCCAATCCCGCGTACTGGGAGGTCATCAATGCGTTCAAGAAGCGCACAGGCACTCCAATTCTGCTCAATACGTCCTTTAACAACAATGCCGAACCGATCGTGGATTCGGTTGCAGACGCGATTGCCACCTTTCTGACGACAGAGCTGGATGGACTTGTGGTCGGGCCCTTCCTGGTAAAAAAGCGGGCTGCAACGCTGCAGGATTGGACTGCGCTTGCGGTTTCGTTGCCGCCCTATGTGTCCCTCCATCAAACCCGCGCTTACAAAGCGCCAGATCGTCGGGAAACTCACTGCGAGATCAGCACGACCCACTTCAACAGTGACAGTGTGCGAATTTCACACGACTTGTTTAATCTGCTGATGCGGATTGAGGGCGAAGCCATGTTGGGAGATCTCCTCAATACAATTGCGCCGGATCAGGCTAAGCGTGACGCTGTGATGGAGGGCCTGCGACGACTGTGGGAGCAGCGCCTCGTTCGGTTGCATCCCTCACAAGCTGCTCGCACGGATCAAGACTGCGATCAAACGCTGGACCAGCATAACAGGCTCTCAGCGTGATAGCGATGCCGCTATCCAAGCTCGGCGAATAAACGTGTTCATCGACGCCGCCCGGCCCCGCCCTGCGGGGGGGGGGGGGGGGTGAGCACACGGGTGGTTATGGGCCGGACTTTTGGGCGGCCCGGCCCCGCCGAAAAAACCGCCGGGGGG
>NZ_JAMYRK010000149.1:0-3839 GCF_040321335.1 Mesorhizobium sp. M0437 | reverse complement strand
ATGCCGCGCCAGGGCGACAGGGCGAGGCCTTAGACGCCTTCAAAAGACGCCCAGTAGGCCAATCAGGTTAAGCACACCCTTCATGCAAAGCCCTCACAAGGGGAGAAGGGGGAGGCTGCGCTTGAACGTCAGTCGTTGCGCCTGAAATTGCGGATGCGGTCGAACAGCACGGCGAGCAGGATGGCGCCGCCGATGAACACGCCTTGCCAGAAGGCATTGATGCCGAGCAGGCCGAGGCTGTTGCGGATGACCTCGATCAGCGCCGCACCGACGACCGCGCCGAAGGCTGTGCCCATGCCGCCGGCCAGGTTGGCGCCGCCGATGACGGTGGCGGCGATCACCTGAAGCTCCATGCCGTTGCCGAGATTGGTGGTGACCGCGCCCAGCCAGCCGGTCTGGATGATGCCGGCAAGGCCAGCCGCCAATGCCGAGATCATGTAGACGACGACCTTGATCTGGCGCACCGGAACGCCGGTCAGCGTTGCCGCATGCTCGTTGCCGCCGATGGCGAAGATGTGCCGGCCGAATTTCGTCCAGCGCAACACAAAGCCGGTGATCAACGCCAGCACGATCATGTAGAGCACCGGATTGGCGATGCCGAACACCCAGGCGCCGCCGCCCAGCGCCAGCAGCTTGTCGTGATCCGGCCCGAACTGGAAGACGACGGTGTTGTTGGAGGCGACCATGGCTAGGCTGCGCGCAATCGACAGCATGCCGAGCGTCACCACGAAAGGCGGAAAGCCGAGATAGGCGATCAGAACCCCGTTGAAGGCGCCGATGATCAGCGCTGTGGCAATCGCAGCGGCAATGCCGATCTCGATGCCGTAGCCGGCATGCATGGTCACGGCCAGCACCATCGAGCACAGGCAAAGCACCGAGCCGACCGACAGGTCGATACCGCCGGTGATGATGACGAAGGTCATGCCGAGCGCCACGATGGCGACGAAGGTGATGTTGCGGGTGATGTTGTAGAGGTTCTTGGTCGTGGCAAAGGAATCCGTGGCCACCGACAGGAACAGGCAGGCGAGGATGACCGCGATCACCACCCAGAAGGTCTGGCTGGCAAACACCTTGCTCAGCAAGGTGTGCTGCTTGTGCGCGATCGTCTGATCAAGGGTGACTGCCATTATCGACCTTTTTTACTCATGGTTGAGGCGTCAATCATACCTGTTCGATGGCGCCGGTGATGAGCCCGGTGACTTCTTCCGGCGAACTCGATGCGATCGTCTTGTCGGCGACCTTGCGGCCGCGCCGCATGACGATGACGCGGTCGGCGACGTCAAAGACGTCGGGCATGCGGTGGCTGATCAGCACGACGGCGATGCCCTGGTCGCGCAAATGGCGGATCAGGTTCAGCACCTCGGCGACCTGGCGCACCGAGATCGCCGCCGTCGGCTCGTCCATCAGCACGATCTTGGCCTGCGAAAGCATGGTGCGGGCGATCGCCACCGCCTGCCGCTGGCCGCCTGACATTTGCTTGACCAGGTCGCGCGGGCGCGTTTCGGATTTCAGCTCGGCGAAGATCTGGCCGGCACGCTTGTACATCGCGGCATAGTCGAGGATGCGAAGCGGCCCGAGGCCGCGGCGCAATTCACGGCCGAGATAGACGTTGGCGGCGGCCGTCAGATTGTTGCACAGTGCCAGGTCCTGATGGACGATTTCGATGCCGTGCTGGCGCGCCTCGACCGGCTTGTGCAGGATCAGCTCCTTGCCGTCCATCTGCATCGTGCCATGGCTCGGCGGGAAATTGCCGGCGATCATCTTGACCAGCGTCGACTTGCCGGCGCCGTTGTCGCCCATCAGGCCGACAACCTGTCCGGCCTCGATCGACAACGAAACGTCGTTGACCGCCTGGATGGCGCCAAAATGCTTCGAGATGTTGGTGAGTTCGAGAACCGCCACCAGCCTTCTTGCCTCCCCGTGCTTTGCGGCCTGCGGTTTTGCCGCGGCCATTCGCTCTCCCCAGTTCCTCCCGGAAGCAGCGATTTTGCCCATTTACGCATAAGCCTCCTTGGCGTCAACCACGGCTTCTTTCGAAAAATCAGTTTTGTAGGACAAATAGCATTGACGTCGGTGACAAGGCGATATTAGCTAAGTGTCGGAGGAGCTTGCGCCCAGCCACCGGGTTGCCGGAAGGAATCGGTGAGGGTTTGTCGGTCAGGGATCTGGTAACCAGCGATATCTGTCGGTGCCGGTCTGAGACTGAATATGAAAATGCTTATCGACCTGGCTTGGCGACACGAGTGCGACGTCCTCTGTCATCTTGCTCCGGGTCGATCTGTGTGTGGCGGGCACGCCGTGTCCGTTTGTTTCAAAGGGAGGACTGACATGAGGAAATCACTATTGCTCGCTGCCGCCGCCGTCATGGCGCTGGGTGCCGGGCCGGCCATGGCCAAGAAACAGCTCGTCATCGTCGTGAAGGGTCTCGACAATCCATTCTTCGAGGCCATCCACCAGGGTTGCGAGAAATGGAACAAGGAAAACGCCAGCTCGGAATATGAGTGCTTCTACACCGGACCGGCGTCGACCTCGGATGAGGCCGGTGAAGCCCAGATCGTCCAGGACATGCTGAGCAAGCCCGACACGGTGGCGATGGCGATTTCGCCGTCGAACGCGCCGCTGATCGCGCAGACGATCAAAAGCGCCAATCCGTCGATCCCGATCATGACCCTCGACGCCGACCTCAGCAAGGAAGATGCGGCGCTGCGCAAGACCTATCTCGGCACCGACAATTACCTGATGGGTCACAAGATCGGCGAATACATCAAGAAGGCCAAGCCGAATGGCGGCAAGATCTGCACCATCGAAGGCAATCCGGCGGCCGACAACATCCTGCGCCGCGCGCAGGGCATGCGTGACGCGCTTTCGGGCAAAGACGGCCTCGCGGCGCTGGCAGGGGAAGGCGGCTGGACGGAAGTTGCCGGCTGCCCGGTATTCACCAATGACGACGGCGCCAAGGGCGTGCAGGCGATGACCGACATCCTCGCCGCCAATCCCGATCTCGATGCCTTCGGCATCATGGGCGGCTGGCCGCTGTTCGGCGCTCCGCAGCCCTACCGCGACCTGTTCAAGCCGATGGCCGACAAGATCGCCAGCAACGCCTTCGTCATCGGCGCCGCCGACACGATCGGCGACGAGGTGGCGATTGCCCGTGACGGACTGGTGACCGCGCTGGTTGGCCAGCGGCCGTTCGAGATGGGCTACAAGGCGCCCTCGGTGATGATCGACCTGGTCGACGGCAAGCCGGTCGCCGATCCGGTGTTCACCGGTCTCGACGAATGCACCAAGGACACCGTCGACACCTGCATCCAGAAGTAGGTTCGCAGTTTCGGGGCGCCCGTCGGGCGCCCCGTTACGCATCGTCCATACAAACGCACGAGGCGACGCTGCTTTGGAGCGTAGGCCGCTGCTTTGTCGTGCCCTGAATTCAGGCTTTCGACAAGCAGCTGCCGGGGAATACGAATGCCGGACGCGACATCAAAAAAGCAACCCGCCAAATTGAAGGCAGAGCCTGGGCGGCCGGCCGTCGTTCGGCGCGCCGACGCCGCACACTTTCCCGGCTCGAGCGTGCATGCCTCGCTCGCCAACGAAATCGGGCTGAGGATCGTGCGCGGCGACTATCCGCCGGGAACCATCCTGCCCAACGAAGCCAAATGGTCGGAGACCTTCGACGTCAGCCGCTCGGCGGTGCGCGAGGCGATCAAGATGCTGATGGCCAAGAGCCTTTTGGCGTCACGCCCGAAGATCGGCAGCTGGGTCGAGCCGAAGGAACGCTGGAACCTGCTCGATCGCGACGTGCTGGCCTGGTACGCGACCTCGCCGGACCGCGAGGTGTTCCT
>NZ_JAMYRK010000148.1:0-3944 GCF_040321335.1 Mesorhizobium sp. M0437 | reverse complement strand
GAAAGAACTGTTCCGGCATCGGTCTGCTCGGCGATGAGCCCCAGATCGCTGAGCGCCGAGCGGATTTGCGGCCAAGGGAACACGGAGCATTCCTCCCAGGCTTCGCCCTCGCGCAACACGGCATCGAGCTTGCCTGCCACACCGGCGAGAGTCGTAGCGGGGGTCGTTGAGAACGCTTCCAGCAGATCCTGTGCCCGGTCGCCAGCCTCGCACTCGGCCTTGAGCGCGGCGGTGTAACCAGCCTCCTCGGCAGCTGCATCCCAGCGAGCCTGATGTGCCGCAAAATCAGCTTCGGCCTTCTCGCGGAGAGCTGCCATATCCGGCCCCTCGCCGAGCACTTCATTGAGCGCCTCGATCGAGTGGACCGCCACGTCCTCACCCTCGGGCACGCAGACGGTCGCACAAGGAAAGCCGACGCTCGAGACAAGCCTCGCCTCCAGGCGCTGCTGCTTGCGGCAAAGCCGCTCGGTCAGCTTGTGGGCGGTCTCCCATTCCCGCCAAAGCGCCAGCGCAGGGTCGGGGAGCATACTCGTTGCCGCTGTGTTGCCGACAAGCGCACTTTTCTCAAGCACCAAAGCGGTGGACGTGATCATCCCTCCCGCAAGCACTCGCCTGCGGGTGACGAAAGCCAGAGTCATGCTATTGTCGGAATCAGCCCCGATCCGAGCTCCTATCAGCTTGGGTTGTGGTCAGGCTGCTGAGGGTGGTTGCACACCAACAGCAGCCGCTTTCAAGCGAAAAAATCGTATCAGCGGTACGATATTGAAAAAGCGGCTACAACAAGAATCGTATCACGGTTACGAAATGAATGCAGTTCAGTGCAAAATGGCACGTGTCGCGTTGGGCTGGGGAACTCGAGAGTTAGCCCTAAAGGCAAACGTATCTCCCGATACCATCGCGCGGTTGGAAAGAGGCGAACAGCTAAAGAATTCAACCCTCGCCGAAATTCGTGCAGTCTTCGAAGCGGCCGGGATCGAATTCATTCCAGAGAACGGTGGCGGCGCTGGTGTTCGCTTGTCACAGCGTTCCGCTGGCGAATGACAATCGGCTTTTTTGAGCCGCCGCACATGTGCGGCTAGCGGCCCAAATGGGCGCTTCAGCGCCAACAGGCGAACCAAGACGTACGTCCGCAATGGGCCTGATCCCGGACCTTCGCACCGAGCTCTCACATGTCCGCTCGCGTGCTGGGTACCCTAGCAGCGGACGGTCTGCTCGGCCCCATTTCTGCCCCCTCGGACCGCGTGGGTAGTGGGAGAAATACGGCCCGATTCCATTCATCCGCTCCCGGCTGTCGCAAAAGTTATATAGCGCAAACGATGACATAGGGGTTCTCAGTTTCATCCTGTCGGGTGCAGCATGGCACAGTTCGCTTGCCGACAACTATTCCTGCTGGAATTGACAGGGCCAATCTTCAGGCCTCGTCAAGCCAGAAGGCAACTCGGTCCGGGCGTCTCCGCAAGCCATGTTGAGCTGCCACTGGGACAGACCCGCCGAATTGGAAAGATCGACGCCCTCGATACGGGTTAGAAAGAAAAAGGCGCGGTCAAAGTCTATCGGCGCGGTGAACGTCGCTCCTCGGAAGTCCGCCCGTGCGAGATTGGCAAACGAGAAGCGGCTGCCGCTGATATCGGCGTCATGGAACTGCGCACGCCCCAATTCTGCCTTTGTGAAATCAACATTGGTCAGATTGGCGCCCTGGAAATTCGAGCGCTGTATTTCCGCGCTCGCAAACACAGCGCCCTGCGCGTCCATACGGCTGAAGTCGGTCCTGTAGGCCTCGATTCTGTCGAACCGGGCGCCTTTGGCGGTCGAGTCGGCCAGGGAAGCACGCACAAGCGTTGCCTTCTCAAGATTTGCCGCAAGGAGATTGCTGTTCCTGAGGTCGGTCGAAGTGAAATCAACACCGAACAGGTTCGCCCCGCTCAGGTCTTGTCCTTCTAGGATGAGAAGCTTCTTGTCACACTCGTGCCAATTGACGCCAGGCGTCGCGGCTGCGTCGCAATTGTGAGCAGCAGTGGCGTTCTGCCAAGCAAACACAGTGCAAACCGCTAGAACCAAGCCGGATGCGCCGTAAGCTCTGGTTCGCCTCAAAGTCATTGTTGCTGGACCTCTGCTACTCGCCGACACTCAACCTTACCACATCTGCTGACACTCGAGCCACGGTGACCACCGCCGTCACAGTTAGCGCATTTCTCATATTCAAGCTTTGATGTTGATCAACCGATCAACCCGCGCGTAGGGCGCGATTTGCGAGCGCCTCCCCATATCATCGGCGGTCCAGCAGAGCCATACCCTGATTCCGCTGTCGCATGAACCCCACGACTTCGCTTAGCGAAGCCGAAGTTGATCTCTGCCATCTCCCAGGTCGAAGCATCAACCCCGCATATTTGTGTCGTAAGCTGACGTGCCGCGAATACGCCTTTTTCGGTTGGCGGGCTTTATGGCGGACGCGCAACCTATTCTGTATTTTTATCAACGTAAACAATGTCGTATGGCGGAGAGGGAGGGATTCGAACTCCGCGCTTGGAAAAGCGTCCCTCTCGTCTTCACCGTGCAGGCCGCTTACTCTGGGCGGCAGAGTGCCCTTCCGCGCTTCGCCAAACCTGCCGTGGGAAATGCCTTGCCGTTTTTTCCGGCGGGCTTTGATCAGATCGCGACTATTAGTGGTTTATGCTGGAACTGGTTGCGGAGGTTGGAGTCGGACCTATTTGCGCCGATCAAGAAGTCCCGTCAGCAAACGAACTCGGTTACAGCACTGTATCGGCGGTATCTCTCTACCGACTCGAACCGCGACCGTTTCTTAGGTCGCGCCTACCGTTTTGCACGCCGTCCCCTGCCCGGCCGTGGCGGAAGGTTGAACCAGTTGGGCGACTGCTAGGTTCCAGACTGGAGGTAAGGTCGGCTCGCTGAAAGCACGGCAGGTGGCATGCGGCACATGCGCGACAACGGCGGCGGAGGGTTTGAGAGGGCCGGAGCCCCGACAGCTTTCGGCAGTTCGAACGATATAGTCGAACGGCCGAAATCGGGGCGCAAAGCTGCCATTAGGCACAAAGATAACAAAAAGCATCGGCGATCGGCTGAAGCCGCTCCTTCTCAGTCTGCTGGCGAACCGCGTAACCGGGGCAGATTTCCGGGCGAAGGGGTTTGCAGGCGAGCGCGTTCGTGATTCACCCTATGCGTGACGCTACCACCGACTGATTCGTTTGAAGGCTGTCGCTCGCGGAACTCCGCGGGTTGGTTACTGCGCTGATCGGCGAAGTGCGCGGTCCAAACATGGTTCGAAGTGGTCGATGGAGGGTCGCGTCGCACGGTGCAGAAGGCCATGCATCGTAGATTATGCGCAAACTGCTATCGCGCGCCTAGTCGGAACTCGCGCATCGAACAGTACATCACGTCTTCTGTCCCCAGCGCACCGGCGGCCTCCCCGCTCGCAATCCAAATAGACGTCTTTCAGCTGTTTGATTGGCATGTCAGCGTGAGCGAACGCGAGGTCCTGAGCGTCAGAAGCCGACAATGAAGCCGGACTGATTGCGATCAGCACGGTGCCGAGCGTCACAGGCGCGAGGGACTTAACAACTGACATGATCATTTTGAGATCCTCCCCAGCTCCCGTAGGTCAACATTCAGTCCTTGGGGGTCGCAGGTGTAGTGCCGTTCGAAGGTCCCGTCCGCGCGCCGCTGCTTGTCGAAGCCGCAATGTAAGGCTCGATCGCGCGCTCGTGGACCAGCCAAAGGGGATCTCGGCCGAGGCGTACCCACTGCCGGCGGCCAACCGTTTCGGGATCGAGGCCGAAGCGATCCTGGTGCGCTCGATCGTCGTGCCGGCCGCGCCTGCCTCCGCATGACGGATGGCGCGGCTTCGCAAATCGCACATGATTTCGTCACGTGAGATGCCGATGTCGCCAAGGACGTCATCGGGTAAACGGCTCAACTGGTCCGTTGCC
>NZ_JAMYRK010000147.1:0-3978 GCF_040321335.1 Mesorhizobium sp. M0437 | reverse complement strand
ACGGATAAGGTGTTCCACGGACGGCTCCCTTGTTTGAGATCTCAACGAACTCATTCTGGCACATCCGATGCCGTCGGGCGCCGTCCACCCCACCATGCCGTGACATCCGAGCGACACAACGGTTCTTCGGCCGATGTTACGGCATGGATCCTCGGGTCACCCGAGGATGACGAAAGCAGGGTAGTCGCCGCGCCGCGCAAAAACCTAATTCGCCGACCCCAGCGCCTTGTCCAGCGCTTCCTTGACGTCGGCCGGCCATGTACTCACCGCTGGCCACGCGTCCGGCTCGGGCTTGTCGCCGCGGCGGGCGAAATAGAGCTTCCGGTTGACCGGGTCGACCGCCATGAAGCCGTCATTGCCGCCGCAATCATGCGGCACGCAGCCGCTCGCAAAAAAGGCGCCCGACGCGGTTTTTTCCGTGCCGCCGCCGACCAGCAGGCTGGTCGCCATGTCGGGCATGTCCTTGCCAAGCAGTGTCTCGGCTAGTTTGTAGACCGCTTCATTGTGGAAGGCGTCGATGATGTTGTCGTATTTCGACGGATCAACGTCCTTCCAGTCGGTGCCCAGCTCCGGCATGTAGGTCAGATTGCCGGACGTCGTCAGTCCGTCCGTCGGCGACCATTGCAGCGCCGGCTTGGAATCGCCCGGCAAAAGATAGGGCACGAAATAGATGGCGCTGTCGGAGATCGCGGCCGGCGGCGCGCCGCATTCATCCTGCTCGACCGTGGTCGTCTGGATCGTGCCGCCTTCCGGCTTCCACACGATCACCTTGGCCGGGCCGCATTGATTGCCGCCGTCGCCGACATCGACCAGCGCCACCTTGACGCCGCCGACCTCGACGATCTTGTCGAAGAAGACGTCGTAATTGCGCGCCAGTTCCTTGCCGTCGAAGGCGAGCACCCGTTCCCCGTACTCTTCCTCCTGAGTGATGGTCAGCTGGCCGCCCTCGAACGGGACCGGCGCCTGTTTGTCATTGTCGGCTAGGGCCGCATTGCTCACCGCGCCCTGGTCGGCGGCCCCGCCGGACGCATCGTCAGCCGGCACGAGCACCATGTCGGTCTGTGCATGCGCGCCTGCCACCGGCATCAGAATCCACGCCAGCGCGCAGGCTCCGGCAAGAAGCGAACGTGTCATGACTGTCCCCTCCGTTCAGCCGCCACGAACCCGGCCTGTCGCGGCCAGGTCATCCTACGCTCAGGCCCAGGGGCGCTCAGCAGCGTTCTTCTTCTCGAACGAAGCGATGGCGCCGGCCTTCTCCATGGTCAGACCGATATCGTCGAGCCCGTTGAGCAGGCAGTGGCGCTTGAATTCGTCGAGGTCGAACTTGACCACGCCGCCGTCCGGCCCGCGGATTTCCTTGGCTTCGAGATCAACCGACAGCGTCGCGTTGGAACCGCGCGAGGCATCGTCCATCAGCTTCTCCAGGTCTTCCGGGCTGACGGTGATCGGCAGGATGCCGTTCTTGAAGCAGTTGTTGTAGAAAATGTCGGCGAACGAGGTCGAGATCACGCAGCGGATGCCGAAATCGAGCAGCGCCCACGGCGCATGTTCCCGGCTCGAGCCGCAGCCGAAATTGTCGCCGGCGACCAGGATCTGCGCCTTGCGGTAGGCCGGCTTGTTGAGCACGAAGTCCGGGTTTTCCGAACCGTCGTCCTTGTAACGCATTTCGGCGAACAGGCCGGTGCCGAGTCCGGTGCGCTTGATCGTCTTGAGATAATCTTTGGGGATGATCATGTCGGTGTCGACATTGACGATCGGCATCGGCGCGGCGACACCGGTGAGCTTGGTGAATTTTTCCATGGTTCTTGCCCGTCTTCTTCTCGTTGCGGGGAATTGCTGGCGCCCGGTTTACACAATGCCGCGGGCAAATAAAAGACGGCTGTTTTTGGACTTCCGTCGTCGATCGAAACACAAAATCGGTACAAACAGCTTCAAAACCACCGGCCCATGGTGCACTTTTGTCGACATGACAACGCGATCCACGATCCTTTACGCCAGCGAACCGGGCCTCGGCATCGCCGAGTTCCGCCGCGTTCTGGTGGAATCCGGCCTCGGCGAGACACGGCCCGTCGATGATCATGCCCGTTTGAAGGCGATGCTCACGAGTGCCGACCTGGTGCTCACCGCGCGCATCGATGCGCCGGGCAAGCCGCTGGTTGGTATCGCTCGCGGCATCACCGACTTTTCCTGGGTCTGCTATATCTCCGAGCTCGCTGTTTCTGCATCGGCGCAAGGGCTGGGTATCGGCAAGGGTCTGATGGATGAGGCACGCCGGCAACTCGGACCTTCCGTTGCCATCAGCCTGATCTCCATGCCCGACGCCGTCGGCTTCTATCAGCGTATCGGCATGGAGCGCATGCCCAACGCATTCTGGTTCGGCCGCAAGCGCTGAAATCCACTCCCAGCGACCTCAACCCGCGCATTCTGCCTCTTGACATGCAACCAAATGGTTGCATATTAGAGTCATGAGCATGGATGCCGTCTTTCGCGCCTTGGCCGACCCGACACGCCGGCGGTTGCTGGACAGCCTTCATGCCAGGAACGGGCAGACGCTGAACGCGCTGTGCGGTGAGATGGACATGACGCGCCAGGCGGTGACCAAGCATCTGGCGATCCTGGAAGAAGCAAACCTCGTCGCCACCATCCGCAAGGGACGCGAGAAGCAACATTATCTGAATCCCGTTCCCATCAACGAGATCGCCGAACGCTGGATCGGCAAATTCGAGCGGGGGCGACTGGGCGCCCTCGGCGATTTGAAGAAACGTCTCGAAAGGGAAGACTGATGAGCAACATTTTCGTTTATGTCACCTACATCCGCACCTCGCCCGAAAAACTCTGGCAAGCACTGACCGAGCCGGAGTTCCAGCGGCAATATTTCCTCGGCGCTCAGATGCTAAGCGACTGGAAACAAGGTTCGGCGTGGAAGATGGTTTACACCGACGGCCGCGTCACCGACAGCGGCGAGGTCCTCGAGATCGATCCACCCAAGCGCATCGTGCTCAAATGGCGCAACGAGTTCATGCCCGAGGTCAAGGCGGACGGCTACACACGCTGCACCTTCGCCCTCGAGCAGGAGGGCGAGATGATGAAGCTCGCCATCACACACGAAGCCGATGGACCGCACAAGCTGCTTGGCCATGTGGCGAACGGCTGGCCGCTCATCCTGTCCAGCCTGAAGAGCCTGCTCGAAACCGGCAAAGGCCTGTCGCGCCCGGCGTCGAAGGCTTGAGGTTGTTTCGATAGCGAAACGTTTCTGGAGGCAGGGCGATGTACAGTTCCGCGGTGCACAGCATGACCAATGGCGAGACCGTTATGGCGAGCGCCGATGTTCGCGCGCCGCCCGAGCGGATCTTTGACGCCCTCGTTACACGCGAGGTCGAGCGCTGGTGGGGGTCCGCCAGGACCTACAGGATAACCGGATGGGCGGCCGACCTCCGCGTCGGCGGCCGCTGGAGCGTCACCGTCGAGACGGCGGCCGGCAGACACCTGCCCGCCAGCGGCGAATTCCTGGAGATCGAAGAGCCGCGCCGGATCGTGCAGACGCGGAGATACGACTGGGACCATCCGACGCTTGGCCGCCGCGAAACCAAAGTCGCCTGGCTGCTGGAGCCGATCGCCGGCGGCACACGCGTCACCATCTGCCATGGCGGCTTCGCCGGCATCGCTGCTGCCGCAACGAAGCATGCCGAAGGCTGGGCCCGGGTGCTGGGCTGGCTTCAGGCGTATCTTGGTACGGGCGGCTTGGCGGCGGCTTAATCCACCAAGCAACGGTAGCATCCCTTCGCGCCAGCGTTAAATTACATTCAATTCCCGAAACGGCCGCCCGTCGGCAATCCGGCTGTACCCGAACGCCGAGCAATCCACCGTGCGATAGCCGCCATGTACTATCAGTTCGGCCAGCGCCTTGCCGACCGCCGGAGCCTGCTGCAAGCCGTGACCGGAAAACCCGTTGGCGAAGAGGAAATTGCCGACCTCCGG
>NZ_JAMYRK010000146.1:0-4067 GCF_040321335.1 Mesorhizobium sp. M0437 | reverse complement strand
GGGCAAGGACTTGCGCGAGTGCGGGGAAAAGCTGCCCCTTGATTCTGCTGCCAAAACCCCGTGGGCGCCCGCCCCTCACCGCATCCCTTTTCCGGTCGTTGCGCTGTCCAATCATCCGTTGCTAGGAGATCTGCGCTCCCAATTTCGTGGCCGCCGAATGGGAATTCACAGAATGCGACAGAGTTCTGAAAGACATTTCGTGTCTCTGGGATTGTTCAAGCCCAAGGAGACCCCATGGCTTTCGAGTTGCAGACAGCGCCCCCTATCCGTGCGGCGCAGTACATTCGTATGTCCACTGAACATCAACGCTATTCGCTGGAGAACCAGGCGATGGCCATTACAGAGTACGCGGAGCGGCGCGGATACACTATCGTCCAAACCTACGAAGACGCTGGGAAAAGCGGCCTGAGCATAAGAGGTCGCGACGGACTGAAGCAGTTACTGGCCGATGTCATGACTGGCCAAAAGACTTTCTCGGCAATCCTCGTTCTTGACGTCAGCCGCTGGGGCCGCTTTCCGGATACGGACCAGTCCGCTCATTACGAGTTTCTCTGTCGTGACGCAGGCGTTGCGGTGGAATATTGCGGCGAACAATTCGAGAACGACGGCAGCATGGTCTCTGCAATCCTCAAGAATATGAAACGGGTGATGGCAAGCGAGTACAGCCGCGAGCTATCCGCAAAGGTCTCCAGAGCGCACCTGCAGCAGGCTCGTCTCGGATTCAGCCAGGGCGGACCTGTGCCCTACGGCGTCAGGCGACTGTTGCTGGATAAAGATGGGGAGCCCCGTTACCTTCTCGGCTCTGGAGAACAGAAAGGGCTCGCTGGCGACCGCGTTCTCCTTGTGCCCGGCCCGCCAAATGAAATCGAGCTTGTTAGGCGCATCTTCAACATGTTTGTTGCTGAAGGGCAGAGCATGGCCGGCATATCGGTTCGTCTGAACAAGGAAGGAGTGCCCTCCACATACGGCGATGTGTGGACGACCGGGCGCGTCGCATCCCTCCTCAAAAGCGAGTTGATGATAGGCTACTATGTCTACAACCGAACGTCGCACAGTATGAGTAGCCAATCCAAGCCAAACACTCCCGATAAATGGGTCCGAATCCGGGTCATGGAGCCGATTGTAACGGTTCAAATATTCGAGAGGGCGCAACTCGCAAGGGGAAAGCGCGGGTACACCTATACAAAGCCCGAAATGCTCAAAAACCTAAAGCGGCTATTGAAAGAAAAGAAACGACTCAGCCTCACCGTGATCAATGCTTGTCCGTATACTGCGTCAGGACAGTGCTATGTCCGGCTTTTCGGCAGCTTGAAGGCGGTCTATGCGGCGATCGGCTACGTACCGGATCGGCGGGGAGCTCTGCGAAAGTACTCGGACGAAGAGCTTCTAGACGGATTTCGGCGGCTGCGCGCCGCTCACGGGCACCTCACCTTGTCGCTGATTAATGCGGACTCCGATTTGCCCATCTACCGTGTGTTCAAAAAGCGGTTTGGCTCGATGGCCGCGGCCTATACGCTGGCTGGCTTTCCAGGACTGGAGTCGGAGCTAAAGCTGAGCGCGGTAGCGCGTATACGGCCCAGTGGCCCGGAAAGGCTGCGACGCGACGTCTCAAATGCTCAGGGCGAAAAAGGCGCATGATACGAACAGCCCGAAGCTGCGGCTCTTGAATCAGGAGCCCCGACTCTGTTCGTCACGCAGCCGTCCCGCCGCTCCCACCTGATCTCGACTAGGGCGGCGGAACGGACGGTGCCAGCTCCTGCCCTACAGGCCCGCACCTCTCCCATGCGCTCTGAACGGATCAACCCGAAGCGCCATAACATCTGAACATAGACCGATTGGGGAGATCCCAGGGTGCGGTATGCTGAGATCGTGGCGGGGTCGAGCGGGCCATAGCTGGGAACCTTACCTGGATTGCGATTTTTGCCTGCTCCTAGCGGCGAAGAGCCGTCCGGTTCACCAAATGCCAGGAAGATGCTGAAGCGTTCCCGCGCGGTCGTCTGCCCTGTGGAGAGGCCTTGCATGGGAGAACCCGAGAATCAATGCAAGGTGCGCCGCACACCTGATGGCGCATTGCGATATGTCTGCGAGAGCCAGGCGCGGCCGCGAGACAACATGGGGACCGCGTTGACGCTCGCCTTCTTGCGGAGCGTGGCGGCAGACTTCGCCTGAGGCGTCAATACCGATTTCTGGGAATAGAAATCTCAGGGCGGATAGGCAAGCTGGCGGTGAGGAGTTGCCTGCCATGAGCACACTGACCTACCGACTTGCGGGGGACTAGCGGAAACTGGATGGTTGTCTTTGAACCAGACGAATTGCATCTTTATATTGAATGTGTGGCACCGGGGACGAGCACCGACGCGACCAACTGGATCAGCGTTGATGATTTTTTCGCACGGCGGCCGACCGGCTCTGCTCACAGCCAAGCGATCGAACGCCTGGTCGAATTGCTGCGCCGCGCGCTCGACGGGGATTAGCCTCACCTCGCAATGATGCATTCCGCAACGTGGCCAGAACTCGATATTTTTTTCGGGAAAAAACAGTAGGCGGAACTGCAATGTTTTTCGATGAAGGCGCCGAAATTCAAGACGGATCAGCGCAGCGGGATCGCCTTAATTAAAACGCGCACTGCTCTATTCTGAATGCGGTCGAATCATTATTGGGCCACGTAAGCTGCAGGGATTCTTGATTCCTTTGACAGAGCCGCACTCCCCGTGTAGGTGTCCGTGGTCCTCGGACAACGGACAGCGGATCGGAATCAAATGAAAAGCCAGGACATCGTCGTCCTGCTCAAGCTCATCAGCCTTCAGGAGCAGGAGAAAGAAAAAGGTGTCGAAACTCTGCGCTCAGAAGCGCAGGGCCAGGATCCATACTCGGTCCGCAATCTGGCGTCTTCTCTTGGCATAAGCAAGACTGAGGTCAATGCATCCATAAATCGAAGTCTTGCCTCCGGTATCGCGGCCAGGGATAGAGATACGGGCAGAGCCAAGCCGAGCCGCAGGAACCTGCAGAATTTCATCGTGCACGGGTTGAAGTTCGTTTTTCCAGCGAAGCCTGGAGCAATGCAGCGCGGAATCCCGACCGCTTTTGCGGCGCCCATCCTAAAGAACGTGCTAATAAGCGCTGGCAGCTACATCTATGTGTGGCCCTATGCCAGCGGCCGCGACATGGGACAATCGGTGACGCCGATGTTTAAAAGCGTTCCTGAAGCCGTTCAAAGGGATGATCGGCTGTACGAGTATCTTGCCCTTGCGGACGCAATAAGACTCGGAAACCAGCGCGTGGCTGGCCTCGCGGCGGAGCGTCTTGCGGAAAGGCTCGCGCAGAAATGACCAGCATCCAAGGCCAGCTACTAGCAATGCTAAGGGCTGTCGCGGAAGCTCTAGGCGATGACCTGCGCAAGCGTCTTGTATTCGTCGGCGGATGTACGACCGCTCTTTTCATCACCGATGCCATCACGCTCGAGGATGTCAGGGCGACTGACGACGTCGACCTAATTGTCGATCTGGCCGGCTTTTCGGAATGGGCGCAGCTCCTGGAACGGCTTCGAGAGCGGGGTTTCTCGGAGTCACCCAACGACAGTGTCATTTGCCGAATGCATCTTGGCCGGATCAAAGTCGACTTCATGCCGGACGATTCCAAAATCCTCGGATTCAGCAATCGTTGGTATGAAGCGGGTATTGAGACGGCGGTCGATTGTCCGTTGGACGATAAGCTCATCATCCGTCGCCTGACACCGGCACTCTTCGTCGCGACGAAGCTGGAGGCATACCTTGGCAGAGGTGGAAAGGATCTGCTTTCTAGCCGGGATGCCGAGGACATACTCTTGATCGTCGACGGTCGAGAAGAGTTGGTTGCTGAGCTGGGAGGCGCGGAAGACGAGGTCCGTACCTATATCGGCGACCAGTTCAAAGACATGCTTGCAGCCCCAGATTTCGACGACTTTCTGGAAGGCAATATCAGAGGGCCCCAAGGCCGGGTCGAGATTGTGCGCCAGCGATTCATCGCGATAACCCAATATGCCAGCGGCGGTGGCTGACCTGGTCTTCGAAGTCGACTGGACACCAAGC
>NZ_JAMYRK010000145.1:0-4114 GCF_040321335.1 Mesorhizobium sp. M0437 | reverse complement strand
TTATGCCGCCAAACCGGACGCGCGCGGGCCCCGCGAGGCGCCAATCACCCGCTTCGCCCGCCGCCTGTCGGCGGGGCCGTCGGAAGCGACGGCAGACGATATCGCCGCGCTGCGATCAGTTGGCATGGATGACCGCGAGATCATCGACTTGATCCACGCCATATCGATCTTCGGCTGGGCGAACCGGCTGATGCACGTTCTCGGCCATGCGGAGAGCGGGTGATGATGTCGCATGCGGTCAAGGCACTCCGTCCCACACTGTGAAGGGCACCAACCAGAATGCTTGAACTCAAAGATATAAAGCTGTCCTACGGAAGCACGCAGGTCCTGAACGGCGTCAATCTCTCGGTAAAGCGAGGTGACGTCGTGTCAATCATCGGCCCAAGCGGCACCGGCAAGACCACCCTGCTGAAGTGCATCAACTACCTGGTTAAGCCGGCATCTGGAACCATCGCATTCGATCAGATTCGGATGGATTACCAGCGCGCCGACAAGGCAGCCATCCAGGCGATCCGGCTCCGGACAGCGATGGTCTTTCAGCAATTCAACGTCTTCAAGAACATGACCGTCCTCCAGAACGTCATGGATCCGCTGGTCGTCGTGCAGCGCAAGTCCACGGACGAGGCGCGTGAAATCGCGCTGCGAGAGCTCGAAAGGGTCGGCCTCTCAGCGAAGCGGGACAGCTATCCGTCCCAGCTCTCAGGTGGCCAACTCCAGCGTACAGGCATCGCACGTGCGCTGGCGGTTCGGCCGGATGTGATGCTCTTCGACGAACCGACATCATCGCTTGATCCAGAACTGGTCGGTGAGGTTCTTAAAGTGATCAAAGACGTCACGTCGTCCGGGATTACTTCGCTGCTTGTGACCCACGAGATGCAATTCGCAAGGAACATCTCAAACCGGATCGTCTTCATGGATCGTGGCGTAGTTGCCGCCGATGGCAGTCCGGCTGAGATCTTCGATGCGCCTTCCAGCCCACGACTTGCTCAATTCCTGCAGTCTGAACTCGCTTTTCAATAATCCAACAAGAAGGGAACCCAAGAAATGTCTGCAATCAAATCCAGTTTTTCGCGTCGTTATGCCCTGGCCGTCGCCGGCGGCATCGCAATTGCCCTTGCGACAGCAGGGATCAGTTATGGTCAGACCGTTCGGACAATCAAAATTGCGACCTCTGCCGAATCCAAGCCATTGGCTTGGGGCGCGCTCGGCGTCGAGCCGCAAGGCTATGAACCCGATCTACTGAGGGCGATCAACGCAAAGCTGCCGCAATACAAGTTCGAAATGGAAGGTGTCTCCGACATCGCGCAGGAAACCGGCCTGGCCACAGGCAAATACGACATCGCGGTCGGTGGTTACTACAAGTCACCCGAGCGCGCCAAGCAGTTCTTCATTCCGGAAAACCCCATGGGCGCCAGCCTGATGAAGATCTACAGCAAAAAGGGCAGCGGCATCAAGGAAATGAAAGATCTGGTCGGCAAGAGGATCGTTCCGACCACGGCTGGCGGCGGAACCTATAAGTTCATCATGAACTGGCAAAAAGAAAATCCGCAATACAAGCTTGACGTGACGGCGTCGAGCGCCGGAATCCCGTATCCAAACCGTTTGGATGAGGTTCAGAACGGCAAGTTCGACGCGCTGGTCCTGCCTTCAAATCTTGGTGAGCAGACCGTCATCGATGAAAAGAAGCTCGACATCGTGGCGTCCGAACCGGTCTTCAGCAACAACACCTATATGCTTATTCACAGGTCAGATGAAAACAAGGTTCTGGTCGATGACGTGAACAAAGTTCTCAAGGAGTTAAAAGACGACGGCACAATCGAAAAGCTATCGCAGAAGTGGTTTGGCGAAGGCATCGTCAAGTATATGAAATGATGTGATCTGAGTAGATATCGTCAGCGGCAAGGCTGAATTGCAAGAAGGAGCGTTTCAAAGTGGATGTTTCTGCTATGATTCCCGAGTTGCTCTCGGCATTGCCGCTGACGCTCGCTATCACGTTTACCGCCATGTTGGTCGGCTTTTGCTTGGCGCTCGTTGCGACAACATTGCGGATTCGCAGGATACCAGTGGTCAGCCACCTCACCGACCTCTACGTGTCCTATGCCCGCAGCGTTCCCGTCGTCCTCCAGTTGTTCGTCGCGTTCTACGGGCTCCCCCTATTGGTGGCGCTGTTCGGCTCCGCAGATTTCTTCTCGCCGACGATCGCTGCGATGGTCGGACTGAGCTTTTACCATGGCGGCTATCTGTCGGAAGTCCTGCGGCCCGCATACCTGGCCGTCGATCGCGGCCAGCATGATGCGGCCGACAGTCTAGGATATACCTTTCGCCAGAAGATCACCCGCATCGTGGGCCCGCAAGCGGTGCACTTCGCATTGCCCGGCTATGGAAATTCCATCATCTACCTGATCCATAACGTTGCGCTGGTCATGTACATCGGGGCGGCCGACGTGATGGCGACCGCGCATTTGATCATGGAGCGCGACTATAACCAGTACCAGTTCGAAACATACCTCGTCCTGGCCGTCATCTATGCGCTGATGTGCCTGATTGCCTGGTTTATCGTGCACTTGTTCGAGCTTCGCTCGCCGATGCAGGCGCCTGAGGCCACGACAACAGCTCAGATCAAGAACGCGGCCATCGCCAGCGTCTGACCTAAAGGGTATTAAACCATGTTCGATACCGAAATTTTGCTCCAGGACACCCAGGAAATTCTGGGCGCCGTACCCGTAACGCTTGCCATGGCGTTCACGATTTTCGTCCTGTCGACGATCGTCGGCAGCATTTTTGCACTCGTCGAATATAGACGAGTCCCGGTGCTGCGAGAGCTCATCATGGCTTACAAGATCGTCTTCAAGGGCGTTCCGATGGTCATCGTGATTTTCCTCGCCTATTTCGGTCTGCCCCCGGCATTCCAGTTCCTGCTCTCGTTGCTCGGAATCAACTTCAACGCCCACGAAACACCCAACTCGGTTATCCTTATTATTGCGGTGACAGGCTGTATCGCTGCGTTCCAATCGGAGATTATCAAAGGAGCCCTGAACGCCTTTGACACCGGTCAGTCAGACGCCGCCCATTCCCTTGGCTATACGAACGGCCAATTGTTCCGACGGATTCTGTTTCCCCAGGTGGCTCTCACGGCAATTCCCGACCTGACAACCTCGATGATGGTCATCATGAAGGCGCTTTCTCTCGGATTCGCCATCGAGGTTGTCGATATCTTCGCCCAGTCCCAGCTGACCGCCGCGCTGAACTACTACTACCTCGAAGCCTTCGTGATTGCCGTCGTGATCTACATGGTGATTGCCTATATCGTCACCCAGATTGCCGACAGGCTGGAGCAAGCCCTTAGGGTGCGGACCTGAGCGAAGCGTCGTCAGGACCCGCGCATCAAATCCGGAGGAGCTCAAGGCTCAGTTGAGGCCTGCAAACACCTGATGGGCGAACGCTCTGCCAGACCTGCGGGCTCTTGTAAAAAACCGACACCTCACCCTGGTGAGCCACGGCCGAAGGCTTGGCGACGATGAAGGCGAAGCGCCCTACAGCGGGCGCCGCCTCATCGCAGATTGGTCAGATCCACTGGACGATTGTTGATGATCGCTTCCATGGAAAAGAAGCCTGTCACCGTAGCCAGGTCGAAGTTCGTGATCAGTTTCTGGTAGAATGCATCGTAGCCGGACATGCCTTGTGTCACGACCTTGATCAGGTAGTCCCAATCCCCTCCGATCCGATAGAAATCGATCACCTCCGGCAACCGTTCGACATGGGCACGGAACGCCTCACTCCACTCCTTGGAATGGTGGCGGGTGCGAACCATTACGAAAACCGTCAGGTCGAGCCCCAGCGCTCGCAGATCGATATTACTGTGCGACCCGCGGATAAGACCTAGCGACTGCAGGCGCTGGATCCGCCGCCAGCACGCATTCTGGGACAAGCCGACCCTCTCCGCCAAATCTCGCTGCGAAAGGCTTGCATCGATCTGCATGGCTGTCAAAATCTTCATATCAAATGCATCGATTTTCGCCCGATCTTCGATCATCTGACACGTCACTAGCAAAAAATTGCAGAAAATAGGGGAATTTTTTCGACCGTGGAGCAGGCTACAATCGGAGTCAATATC
>NZ_JAMYRK010000144.1:0-4146 GCF_040321335.1 Mesorhizobium sp. M0437 | reverse complement strand
CGTTCCGTACCGGTCAATTCAGATCAATGAAGGGACGATCTGATCATGGTTATAATTCATGCTGCCGCCATTGGTCCATTTCGCAGGTGGTTACGTCTCCGCGCCGAGCGAAAAGCTCTCCTGTCGGCAACGGACCAGTTGAGCCGTTTACCCGATGACGTCCTTGGCGACATCGGCATCTCACGTGACGAAATCATGTGCGATTTGCGAAGCCGCGCCAACCGTCATGCGGAGACGGCGCGTCCGGCACGAGGATCGAGCGCACCAGGATCGCTTGGGCCTCGATCCCGAGACCGTTGGCCGCCGGCAGTGGCTACGCCTCGGCCGAGATCCCCTTTGGCTGGTCCACGAGCGCGATCGAGCCTTACATCGCGGCTTCGACAAGCGGCGGCGCGCGGACGGGACCTTCGAACGGCACTACACCTGCGACCCCAAGGACTGAATGTTGACCGACGGGAGCTGGGGAGGATCTCAAAATGATCATGTCAGTTGTTAAGTCCCTCGCGTCTGTGACGCTCGGCACCGTGCTGATCGCAATCAGTCCGTCGGTTCGTATCTTGCAACGCCGGTAGCATCTGCCAAGGATACGCGATCCTGATCCGATGGAGCACGGGATGCCAAGCCAAATGAGAAAGCTGACCTTGACTGCGGACCATGTCGCGCGGGTCCACAAGGTCGTTCAAGACCAGGGTTTGACGGCAGGTGCCGAGCTACACACCGATGCTGACTACGACCGCTGGGTCGAGCAAATGATCCGAGCTCATCCGGCCCCGAAGGTACCGACCCGCCTATTCGCTTACGGCTCGTTGATCTGGAAGCCGGAGATCGAGCACATCGGTGAGCAACTAGGCGCTGCTCGGGGTTGGCATCGTGCTTTTTGCTTCCGCATGACCCGTTTTCGGGGCACGCCAGAGCAGCCCGGCCTTATGATGGCCCTCGATCGTGGAGGGCAATGCCGAGGCGTCCTGTACGACCTACCAGAGGACAACCTCGAACGCCAATTCGGCAAATTGTTTCGACGCGAGTTCACCTACAAGCCGGCCAATAGCATGCCCCGCTGGATCACGGTCGAGACCGCCTCGGGAGCCAGGCCCGCGTTGACCTTTGTTATGAACCGCGCCTCACCTCTTTATGCCGGTCGTCAGTCACTTGAAGCAGTTGCCGATGTCCTGGCCCGGGCCTGCGGTCATTGGGGCACCGGGGCGGAGTACTTGCTCAACACGGTTTCTCACCTCGAAGCCAAGGGGATACGCGACCGCAACCTCTGGCGGCTTCAACGCCTTGTGGCGGAGTTGATAGAGCGAAACCCGGCGGACGTTCTTTGAGCCAACGGAGCGTCATTGCGCACTTCGCTTCAAGCGTCCGCAGTTGGCGCTTCCCGTCGGTTAATACACCTGAGCCGCAGAACGCCAGCCATCAGGGTCGAAGGACTGGCTGGGGTGGAATTTTTGCCGCATGATGTCGGCAACTGAACAAGTAGTTGGCGCCAATTCCGGGCATTCCGCGGCCGCTTTAGGAGTCGACATTCACGCTACAGGCGGGTCGACGTCTATAATGCTTTGATCGGGTTGGGATGCAGTCATGACCGAAAGCCCAAAGATCAATATTCGCTCTTCTGAAATCGACGACCCCCCAGCTCTAAGTCGCCTGATTTTCAGGACCCTCGAGACCAGCTATAGCGGCGTCTACCCTCCACGCGCGATCGCATTCTTGAAGCAATTCCACTCTGAGGAAAAGGTCTTGCAGCGCATTGAGACAGGAGTGACACTCGTTGCGGAACAGGGTAGCCAATTGGTCGCGACTGCAAGTCTTGACGGCCAGGAAATCACGGCTCTCCTTGTTGATCCTGATAGACAACGATTTGGATTCGGGCAGCTGTTGATGCAAGACCTGGAGGAGCGGGCTCGAACAAACGGTCTCAGAGAGACGATTCTAAGCGTCTCACTTCCGTCCAAGAAATTCTACGAGCGTGTTGGCTATCAAATTGTCGAAGAGCGCATCAAGGATTTGGGCGATGGCCAATCGCTCAAATTCTGGAAGGCCAAGAAGAGACTCATTTCTCCAACCGAATGACGGCTTTCGATCTGTCGTGCCGCGGCAGGGGACGTCGGACTCAGGGTCAAGGCTTGCCGTAGAATTTCTCCCCACGAAGGATAGAGAAGGGTGGTCGCATCAGGTCGTAGCGCGAACGGCAGCTTTGGAGAAACGCCATGAAGATCAGCAACTGCCGCGTTGTGCCGGTTCGGAACTGGGTGGACCTGGGGGAGGATCGTCAATCAACCTTGGGTCTGTTGCATAAGAGTGCAGTCTGGAACTCAACGGCGGCTCATTGGTTTTGCGGGTTCAGCTCGTGGAAAAGGTCCGTCGGCCTTCCATGAATGCGGATTTCCGCATCCCTACCTCGATTTGGTCGATGACCGCCGGACAGGCGAGGCGGAACCGTATCTCGACCGAGAGCACATTCGCGCGCATGATTTCGACGAACGCGGGGATCTTTTCATCCGCACTGAGAAATTGCATTTGACGGATGCAGTGGTGCTACGCTTGCGGAGACCTGGGGTGTCTCCACGTGGAATCGTTCGTCGTGAGCCGATGCTATTGTGCAAATTTCGCAGCACTCAGGGTGGTGGCTATATCGAGAGTGGTTGAAGGAGAGCGGCGAATGAGTTTTCCGGCGGAGCTTGGCGAAAAATTTCTCGGATCGCTCCTCATCTCGTTGGCCAAGGCACGTGCAGCCCTGAACCGGGAGGTCGAGCGGGGTCGCTAATGTTTGATCCACGGCGCTCAGTCCCGTACGCATTGGCCGCCTTCTAAATTCGGGCCTTGGCAGGGTTACCCGCCGGGCGTCCTGGTCACACCTTCCTGCAGCTTGCTATGGGGCGAGCCTCTTCGCAAGCACGCCAACGATTGGGCGAAGATCAACGACGAAGCCAAGTACTTGAAGGAAGACTGGCCGGGGCTGTTCTCTAAGCGCGGAATACTCGGTGAAGTCACGGGTTATAAAAAACGGTTTGCAGCCTTGAAGGGTGTCCCGGCAATCAGTGGCATCGATCGCGGCCCGCGTCTGACGCTCGCCCCGATACTGCCGCATTAAACACAGAAGCCTACCGAGATCCCAATTTGACTTTTTCCCAGCCATCTGCGGCAATAGACTCTGTTCCCCAATGTGCCGCTACGTGCGGATGGCTATGTTCGAAGTGCCGGCCTCCCAGGTTCGGATAGAAGGAGTGACCCCATTTTTTTGCGTGCAAGATCTTTTCCCATCGCGACAAGGACTGCTTTTCTGGTCACACTGGCCGGTGTCCTCGTGCTCGCGCTCTCACCGGAGTGGCTTTTGCAGAATTTTGGCTTCGGCTTCACCTCTCATGATGACAAGCTCAATCACGCCGCAGCTTTCGTCGTGTTGACGGCTATTGGCAGTCTCGGTTGGCCAGAGCACAGGGCAAGACTGATAATTTTTCTCGCCCTTACCGGCGCCGGGATCGAGGTCCTGCAGGGCACGCAAATAATAAGTCGCGACATGGACATATTCGACTGGTTTGCCGATTGTGTCGGCATCGCGTGCGGCCTCGCGATTGCAAGCTGGAGAAAGAAATTAGCTGGCGGCCTCTCTTAGGTCTTATCCTGGCGAGTTCGCGCTGCTGCGAAGCAATGTGGCGGCGAGGAAGATTTGCGGCATGCATCCTTGCACGACTTTCGCGAGGAGAATTGGAGAATTTCACGTCCGTTGTGCTTCTCGACGAAAGCCCCGCAGGCGGGTGACAGCTGCTCGATCATGCTCTGAAGGTCGCATTTGCCGATCGGTGTTATTGGGCTAAGCCGTTTGTAGTCAGCTTGCCTCGGAGCTTATAATATCCGTGTCGAACTTGCCCGCCCCTCGAGCTGAAGCTCTACGCATCCTACACGACGCCGATCGATGAGTAACGGATGATCACCTCGTCCTGACGAAAGCGTCGCTCGAGGTCAGCACGGCGTGTTCGCCAAGCCCGCAGATCAATTTCCTCCGTCACTTCGAAGATGACGATTTCATCGTTGCTGCACTGGTCGCCTTGCGATACCCTCCGGCGAAGGCCGCCTTGCGAGAGGACGGCACGGTAGCGAGGCTGCGCTCTTAAGGTCGCCCTTACGAGCGAAGTTAGCAGCACA
>NZ_JAMYRK010000143.1:0-4167 GCF_040321335.1 Mesorhizobium sp. M0437 | reverse complement strand
CCGCGGCGTGCCCATACGGCGGGCGGTGGCTGGCCCCGGGCCACGCATGTAATAAAGCTCCGGGCGGTAGCGCGGCGCGACGAATTTGCGAAACCTCGCAGCAAGTTCTCCCCACTATCTGGCGCCAAGCAAGCCCAACCCCCGAAGTCCCTAAGCTTGGTGTCAGGGCTTGATTGTCCGCCGTGCCCAACAGCGCGGTGGGCTTTGTTTTTGCTGGGATTTCCGAATAGGATTACCTGCGCAAGGAAGGGGGCCGTGTCATGCCGATTCGTCGAACCGCTGAGCGAGCTGGTGTTTTCACCCCGTCCGAAATTGCCCTACTGGGCCGCGTGTTCGATCGGCTAAAGGTCAACGCTCAATCTGATCACGAACGTGAGGCTCTCGCATCGCGGATAATCGCAAATTTCATGGCCGGCATAGAGGACGAGGACAACCTTGTTTTGGCGTCCAAGCTTCCGCTGGGGCGGTAGGCACGACGCCGCCATTGAGTGTCGGACCAGAGCCCGCCCGAAAAGCGCGGCCGGTTTTTTGCATTGAGGGCGGCCAGGCAAGAGAAAACTGCAAGGCTGCGCGAACAGCTAATGAAGGCTGGCGCCATGATGGCGGAGCGGAGTGATGAAAGATCAAAAGGTCCGTCAACAAAGCCCCTCGCCATCGGGAATGTCCAACTATCTGGGGATCAGCGGGCCTCCTTCCAGAACGGTCCTCAGTTGCTTCGCAGCCGCTGTCAAAGCGGCGCGGTCATTGCCGGTCGCTTTGATTAACTCCCGGACCTGCTCCGGCGTAATGCCATTCTCCGTCGCGAAATATTCGACCTCATAATCCTCGTCCGCCGAGACGCGGTTGCGGTCGCGGAAATCTCGTTTGCGCTTGTCGTCGGCCATCCGGATTGCTCCTTCTTTTTGGATCAATGGCAACGCTGGCAAGCTACTTTCGTTGCGACAGCCATGCGGAATCAGGTTCCGTTCACTCTGGGTAATATAAGCTTTGTGCCGAGTATTGACTGGGTGCGTAAAATTGTAAGTACCGGCGGCCGCCTGGAGTTCATTCCGCCGATGGACCCAAGCTGGTTGCCAAGCCACCAGACGGCGCCGGACGGACCCACGAGGTGAAGTTCGACGGCTACCGCTCACAGATCATCATAGACCCCAGCGGCGTTCGCATCTTCACCCGCCGCGGCCTCGACTGGACGTCGAAATACCGCCACCTGGCCGCAACGGCCAAGCTGCTGGACGTCGAGAATGCCATCATCGATGGCGAAATCATCGTCCTCAAGACAAGGGCCTGTCGGACTTCGGCGAACTGCGAAAGGCAATCACGCGGCGTCAGCACGATCTCTATTTCGTCGCCTTCGACCTGCTGCACCTCAACGGCCACGATCTGCGCGACATGGCACTGCAAGATCGGCGAGAGATCCTGGCCGGCCTCGTCCCGCCCGACATCCGCATCCAGTTCAGCGAGGCGTTCCCCGGTGATGCCAACGCTATCTATCATCTCGTCGACCAGACAGGCCTCGAGGGGATGGTGTCCAAGCGTCGCGACAGCAAATATCGCAGCGGCCCGACCACGAACTGGCTGAAAAAAAAAGCTATCCGATCGGGGAATTCGAACTGCTGGGCGTCGAGCGTGAAATCGGCAAGCCAGCCTTTGCTCTAATTGGGGAGATTGGCACGCGCAAATATGTTGGCTCGGCCTTCATAAATTCAAGTCGCGAGATCCGCGAGCGGCTTTGGAAGCGCGTCTAGGAACACGCAGGCCCTGCGCCGAAGGGCATGAAGCGGCCGGCGACGCAATGGGTGAAGCCAGGGCTGATTGGCCGCGTGAAGCACTTGCGCGGCAAGATCTGCGGCACGCCTCTTTGCAAGACTTCAGGGAGGAGAAGGCCTAGCGGGGGCCATGTATTCCTCCCTGTACTTAGCCAAGATTTTAGGCAGGGATTGTTGCGGCCCTCAAGGCTTCGTATGATCCGAACAGTCGCGTTTCGGACCGGCTAAGCTGGCCCAAGCACCTCGTCGAATGGCATTTACGAGGACCACTCTGCCGCTCTCGTCAGTGACCTCGAAACTGCAGTCGAACCAACTGCGGATCGTGTACATGCGTGTGCGGAAGACGAGGTCCCGCGCATTGGCGAGCGCATGGGCGCGTAGAGCCTCATCGTCTGGCAGTTCGTCACCTTCGGCGTCAGGTATCATCCGACCGCGATAGCGAACATTCAGGAAGTAGCGCAAGGCCGCTACTCATCTCTCTCGCTTGATCGGGAATTGGAACACGTTGGAGTATTCCTTCTCGGCGAAGCCGTAGCACTGGCCAGCAATCTGTTCCAGCTTCTCGCGATTCCGAAGCGTGATATTTCCACGCGTGGCTCTGATCGCGCCGACGCTCTCCAGCATCTGCACCGCAATCGTGACGCCGGGCCGACGCGAACCCAACATGATGCTCATGAACTCATGCGTGAGGGGCATGTCATCATGCTCCAGCCGGTCATGCGTCATGAGCAGCCATCGCGCCAGCCGCTCCTCAATGGAGTAGCCGGCGTTGGCATAGGCCGTCTGGCTGACTTGAACGATAAAGGTATGCACGAAGCGCAGAAGGAGCGCACGCAACGCGGGTCTCTGGTCCATCGCAGCGTGTAGGTCTCCGGCTCCAATGCGGAATGCTTCGCCCGCAGCCTGAACCATGCAGGAGTGCGGCGTGCGGTCCACGCCCAGCACCAAAGCTGTACCCACCAAACCCTCCGATCTCACCATGCCGACCTCAAACCGTCCTTCCCCGGTGTCGGCGACGATTGATGCAATCCCGTATTCTGGGAAGGTCACATGCGCGATTGTTTGATCGGCTCTGAACAGATGTTCTCGCAACTCAAATGTGACCGCCTCAAGATGCGGCTGCACCAGTGCAAAGTCGTCAGGCGACAAAGACGTCAGCAGACGATTGCGAATGATTGATTGCTGGAGCTGAGCCATGCTCGTCGCCTCCCCGTCGGGGCAAGAGCACGCACATCTCTCAGTCGCTTGCGCCCTGATGTCAGCAAGCGATGGCCAAATATCCTCCTAATCCCTGTCTCTAGCAATGATATCCGACGGTAAGTCCGCATGAGTACGAATCCGTACACAAGCGGCCGGCACGCACCGGCCAAGCCAAGGCTGATCGGCTCCGTCAAGCACCTCCGCGGCGAGCACAAATATATACGCCATGCCTCGCTGCTGGGCGACGATGAGAGCTAGGCCTTTCTTTCCCGGCCCGCTGGCAGAAATCTGTCCGAAAGCGTACAATGGCGGATCGTCAGCAAAAAAACATGGCCGCTGACGCTTAGGAGCGACCATCGCACTCTTGGTCCAACACGAGGCATTTGGTGTGATGTCAGAGGAACAAGGGCGAGCCCGCCTGAATCCAGAATTCGTAAGCGGACTTGCCCGGGAGTCCGGAGCAACCGAGCAGCAAATACACGACATCGCATCTCTGGTCGGGCTCGATCGTGCCTCGATTTTGAGAGAAGCGCGTCTTTTGGTTGCTGATCTAAGGCCGAAGCTTTAGGTTTTTTTGCTTGGCTGCTTGGCTTTGACCTGCCACTGAGAATTTCCTGCATCTGAGATTAGAGTCCGGACCTTGATTGAAGGACGGACTGATGAAGAGAAAGCGGTTTACGGAAGAGCAGATCATCGCGGTTCTGCGCGAGCATGAGGCGGGTGCAAAGGCGGGCGACCTGGCGCGCAAGCATGGGATCGCCGAGGCGACGCTGTATAACTGGAAGGCCAAGTATGGCGGGATGGACGTCTCTGACGCCAAGCGGCTGAAGGCTCTGGAAGACGAGAACGCCAAGCTGAAGAAGCTGCTCGCCGATCAGATGCTCGAAGCCTCGGCATTGCGCGAGCTTCTGTCAAAAAAATGGTAGGGCCCGCCGCCAAGCGCGAAGCCGTCGCGCATCTGCAGGCCGTCATGGGCCTATCGGAGCGTCGGGCCTGTTCCTTCGTTGGCGCCGATCGCAAGATGATCCGCTACCAGTCTCGCCGACCGCCAGAGACGGAGCTGCGTGGTCGGCTGCGTGACCTCGCCAACGAGCGTCGACGCTTCGGCTACCGGCGGCTGTTCATTCTGCTCAGGCGCGAGGGCGAAGCATCTGGGGGCGACCGTCTCTACCGTCTCTATCGCGAGGAAGGTCTGCCGGTG
>NZ_JAMYRK010000142.1:0-4493 GCF_040321335.1 Mesorhizobium sp. M0437 | reverse complement strand
TCACGCCGTTCGGCAGCGACGCGCTCACCTTGGCTGGAGAGGAAAAAGGCGCTGTCCTTTTCGATGCCGACCTACGTGCCCCATCGCAAGTCCCCGGCAAATCCACCGCAGCCATGCTGCTCTGTCGCAGCAAGGCCCGATCGGAAGTGCTTTCAATCTGAACCGGGATGAACGCCGATGGTGGGGGCTGTGGGACGGACTGGGTCTCCGCCCGCTTCTTTATCCACTTCCGAAGAAGGTTCGCATTGACCCCATGTTTGAGCGCAAGCCTCGATACCGACACGCCAGGCTCAAGACAGGCCGAGACAAGACGGTCCTTCGATGCCGGGTCGTATCGGCGTCGCCCGTCCCGACCGACAAGCCTCACCCGCAGTTTCTGCTCATCTTCTTCCATCACAAGGTGTCCACCTATTTTGGTGGACACCTCATGCATCAGAGCACTCAACAGCAAAAGGTGCGGGGAAATTCGCGCTTACCGAAGTGCGATATCAGGCGCGTTGCCGCCTGGCGGCTGTACGTGGGCCACAACCTGACCGTCCGTGATTGGGAGCCACATGGCTAAAGCGGCTGTTCCGCTATTGAGCCTCGACATGCGTTTTCGGGACCCACCCCGTCGGATTCAATCGTGAATCCCGCATCGATCGCGCTTCGCCCAATGAGATCGCAAAGTTGCCAGTCCGTGAGTTCGCAAAAGGGAAGCATTCTCCTCACGGTGTGGCTAACCTCGGATATCGAAATGCTCGGGCTGCCGATGTTGTCGATCAGGTGGCGGACAATCGCTTGGCGAACGTCCGATACGTAGGCGTCTGCGCGAGCGCAGGCATCACCGGCCCTATGAATGGAGCCGTGGTTCTGCGGCCACGGCTGTTTTTAAGTCGAACGCGACTGGCACACCGTGAATAATGGATGCTGCCGCCAAGAGCTCCTCCAGCTCGCGGTCGGTGGCCCTGCATGCGGGCATGGGTGTTCGGATGGCGCGGATTGCCTGTGCTATCGAAAGGAAGTGGGCCTTGCCTCTGGAGAGAACATAGGCTTCGGCGGCTCTTTCAAGCGTGACTGTGTCAAAAGTGGTGGTCATCGAGAATTCCTCCCTGAACCCTGACCCACACGATTTACGGCACGAATTCGGTAGCTTGCAAGGGTTTGTCTGATTTAGGACAGTTAGGCGGAGGCTAGGCCGAAGTGACTTTGCTCCTCCTCCCCGTAAGCACCATGCGTGAGTCGTATCATTCCAACGCGGTCGATAATCGTGATCTCGCCGCGCTTGGCGTGAACCAGCCCCCGATATTCAAGCATTTGGAGGGCCGTGGTAACGCCGGGGCGCTGGGTACCAAGCATTGTCGCCAAGAATTCATGCGTCAGGTAGATCTTATTTCCTTCGACGCGGTCTTGGACCATCAGCAACCAGCGGGCCAAGCGCTCCTCGATTTTGGAGTGGCCGTTGACCAGTGCCGTCCGGGACGACTGGATGAGGAACGCGTGGGCATAGCGAAGCAGTGACTCGCGAAGGGATTGGCTCTCCGCAATCGCAGAGCGAAGAGCTTCAACCGGGAGGATCCAGCCATTACCTGCGACTTGGATATAGGTTTCATTGGGCGACTTGTCCTGGCCGAGAATAACGGCAACTCCTGTCATGCCGTCGTGGCCGACGATGCCGACCTCGCTTTGCCGCCCTCCGGTCATCGTAGCGACCACCGACGCGATGCCCATCTCTGGAAAATACACACGCTCGATCGGCTGATAAGAGACTTCCAGCTGGTCTTTGCTGTTGAGTTCGACGTGATGCAGTGACGGCCTCAAAAGCGCGAAATCCTCCGAGGAGAGGGTTTTCAATACATGGTTGCGAAGAAGGGATTGGGGCATGGCTCTCTCTCCCATGCGGGCAAGAGCACGTACCTCTTACTGTCGGCTGCGTCCGACGCGCTGGCGGCCGATGTGGGAAGCATAGCCTTCAAATGTGCGGTTGGCAAAGAGTCCGTTCCTGGCGAAAGGCTCGGGGAATGTCGGCTTGAGTCCCGTAGGTGGTGGGCGCTTCTTATGACTTATGAGGCCGGTCACGAATGTCCGGAACCGGCCTAAGCAGATCGGCAGGTTTCGAGCATCGAGTTGGCAAAAGCAGTCGTTCAGCTCACGTGATGAGTTTCGGGCGCCCTCGCTTTGCGCTTACCGACGTTGTGCTTCACCCGTTCCGGCCCTCTTCTTAAGCGCAGTAACTTTGAAACAAATCCGGCCGGCAGGCGTTCCAGCATGGCGGGCGGCGTTGCCGGAGGACCCAATGCCCGACGAATACAATGACATCGTCATCCCCCAAGACCACGATGCATCGCCACTTCGGGAGGAGGAGTATTTCGTCCTCTGCCCGGCGTGCGGCCAAGCGTTCGACATCAGGTGTATGGCAGAGGCGCTTCATCACAACGAGCTAGGCCACGAGCCATACGACCTCGACCGTAGTCGGCAGTGATCGACGACCGTCGTTGAGCGTTTGGAGATGTCCCTTCAGGCCTCAATACGAGCCGGGTCGAGACCAGCACCGAGGGTAAGCTCTCGCTCATCTGGCCGGTCGCGTTGCCGACCGATCGGCCTGACGAATCCCTGTCGCGAGGGCGGATCTTCGCCGGCACGCTATGTCTTGACGATACCTTGCGGGCTTTCAGCAACGACTTGATGCCGTTGTGGTCGTCGATGCGGCCGCGGCCGACCGAAAGCTTCGACAACGTATGCACCGCATGCGACAGTTGTTGTTCATCCAGGGCGACGGCGCCTACTCCACCGCAACCATGTCGCCCAGTTCTGTCACGACGCTCCGAAGCAGACCTGCTCCCGGCATCGGGTGCCGGGACCAACATGTGATCTCCATAATGCGTAAGAGCCGGAGGCTGATCGCCGGCGACAAGGCGCTCATTGCAGAGAAAGGTTAACGATCGATCGGATGCCCGCGTGCCTTCACGTGCAATGTTGCTGGGCGCCTCCTTCGACAGCGCGCACATGCGACACGTCCTGGCCGCGCGCGCCGCCTGTTGCCGAGAGCGACGATCGCGAATGCGCGAACGGCTGGACGGCAGGTGAAGCGGGGTCGCGATAGGCGCACATCGGACTTGCTTCACCAGTAGTCCGAAGACGTTGGCGCGCCCGCCGCCCAGCCCCGGAGCGGCTGACTTCCTCTCGATCCGGCGATGGCCATTAACGCGGAGTGTGGCGCGGAAATCGATCTTTCGCCTTCAGGTACGTCGTTCCGGTAAATCCGAAGAACGCCGACGCCGGAAGCAGGTATCGAGCGCGCTTTGATGCGACGGCAACGCCTACAAGCAATTTTCCCTGTGTTTCTCTTTGGCGGCAACGATCGACGGGCACCCAAGATAGTTTCCGTACGCCGCCCCGACAATTAACTTCCAAGCCGCGGAAGCTCTCCCGTCGCCATCGGAGCCGGTGTTAACGAGCATCGCGCCGAGCCCGACTTCACGATCACTACGTTCCCACCCGATCACCGTTTGGCGCTGTCGCTGTCCGCTTCGGCCCGCGCAAGGAACTGCTCGGTCGTGGAGGGAAGACGGGTTTTCAGCCAATCCGCCATCGCGACTTCCTCTCGCAGATTCTCTTCGCAAGCCCGAAGAACCTCGGTTTCGCCGAGCGATTGAGCAGCGGCAATCAGGATCGTGTAGGAGGCGATTTCCATGTGCTCGAACGTGTAGCTCGCGAGCGATCCTTTCATCACCTCGTCTCCGGCGAAGACGCCGCTCAGCGATTGCGCCATCGCCGTCAGCTTGCCGCCAGCGTCCTTCATCGTGGATGAACCCTCGTCCATCTGATCGAGACAAGTCTTCAGCCGGGCAACCTGCTGCTTCGTTTCATCGAGGTGCTGTCGGATCCGGTCGCTCAGTTCGGGATAATTCTCGATACGGCTCAACTGCCCGTTCAACATCGTTCGGCCTGCTCTTCCATGGCATGAGCGTCTCTAAGCCATTGGACAAACCATTCCCGGCTTTCTGACATTTCGAATCTCCTTTGCTATTTAAGGAAAAACTTTCGGAAGAAGACATTGTTCCGGAGTAGAGCCCGCCGAACGGGCCTTGACAGTCCCAGAGGATCAGCGTCGTGGCGGGTTTCAATTCACCTCGCGAAAATCCTGCAGCGATGCGTGGGGAAGGCCAAGATCGCGGAAGACCGGCGCAAGGAAAACGGCCCGATCGCGACTGCTGGCGCTCCGCATTGAGCCTCGTGCCTCACCGCACCACCATAGTCACAAGGAACGCGACGGCCTCTCCGCTCGTTGATTGCTTTCGAATTCGAGCCGCCGTCATGCCCTCCACATCGATACGCAAAACGGAATACGATCCCGACAGAAGAATCCTCTCGGTCTGGTTCGTGGCCACCGGTAAGCGCTACGAGTTTGAAGGGGTACCGCCGGAAACCTTTGCCGCGTTCCGGGCGGCGTTCGCCAAGGGCCGCTATTTCAACGACCATATCCGCAACAATTTCCGCTACCATCTGGTTGC
>NZ_JAMYRK010000141.1:0-4545 GCF_040321335.1 Mesorhizobium sp. M0437 | reverse complement strand
CACGACCAGGCCCTCCCGCCTCAGCATCACGAGAAGACGCCGGTAGCCGAACCGGCGACGCTCCTGCGCGATCGCCTTCATCCGCTCGCGAAGCTTGCCGTCGTCCGGCCTGCTGGTCTCGTAGCGAACCGTCATGCGGCAACAGCCGATGGCTTTACACGCCCGCCGTTCGCTCATCCCGAAGCCTTCCTTCAGGCGAGCGACAGCTTTCCGCTTGGCCGCGGGCGTCACCATTTCTTTCCCACAAGATCCTTCAACGCCGCATTGTCGAGCATGGCGTCGGCCAGAAGCCGCTTCAGCGGCGTGTTCTCGTCCTCCAGAGCCTTCAGTCGCCGAGCCTGGAGACATCCATCCCGCCGAAGCGGCCCTTCCAGTTGTAATCGAGGCGTCGCTGACCCCGTGCTTGCGGCACAGATCGGCAACCGACACCCCGGCCTCGTGTTCCTTCAAAATTTGTAAGCGCCAAGCTGACCCCATCTGGCGCGGCTTGAGGTGATGAGCGAGACATACTGACACTGAAGCAAGGAGCCGAGGAGCTTGCAGTGTCAATTTCTATGTCTGCGCCTATGCCTGATGATAGAAGTTTCCATGTTCTTGAAGCGGTTGCCAACCGACTGGAGGCAAGCCCGCAGCGTCCGCGGCGGCGCTGGTCGGCGGAAGCGAAGTCGCGGCTGATCGAGGCGACACTGAAGCCGGGCGCGAATGTATCGGCCATTGCCAGACAAGCGGGGATGGCGCCGGCCCAGCTGTTCGGCTGGCGGAGCAAGGCGATCAAGAGCGGTGCGGTCACGCCACACAGGGATGCGGAGCGGCTCGGCTTTGTCGAGGTCACGCCGACAGCGTCTGCGTCGGTGGAGATCGAGCTGGGTGGCGTGGTCATTCGCGCCGGTGCCGATATCAATGAGGAGCAGCTGGTGCGGATTATCCGGGCGGTTCGCCAGGCATGATCCCGACTGGCGTGAAGGTGTTGGTCGCCAGTCATCCCGTCGATTTTAGAAAAGGTCCCGACGGCCTTTTGGCACTGGTGCGCGATGCCGGCTCGGATCCATTCTTATGCGTCGGGCGAGATTATGTGGCGGAGCCGCCCTGACGCCCGTCAGGGCCGGCCAAACCCAGCTTGCCTCCGCCACATAATATTTAGATGCTGTTCAGCAGTTGCAGAACGGAGTCATTCGGTCGGAAACGCACGCCGTGAGCGCCGGTGACGCCCGCCTTCTCGAGTCCATTGCGCATCATCTCGACATCCGCTGCGGCATAGCGGTGGGTCGTGGCGACCTGTGCGTGCCCGAGCCAGGCTTGGATCGTCAAAAGGTCCACGCCGGACTGGAGAAGCTTCATGGCGAGGGAGTGCCGGAAGATGTGCGGCGATATGGGCTTGTCGGCCAAGGCCGGCCTGGTAGGCACGGCCTCTGTGGCCGCACGCCGCACGATATGGGTCGCTCCGAAACGAGTCAGGCGTTCGTTGCGGGCGCCGACGAATATCGCTCGCGGCTCGTGATGGGCGATCCCGCGCTCGCTCAACAAGGATGTCAGCGCCCGCGCCAGGTCCTTAGCAATGGGGACGACGCGGTCTCTGCGCCCTTTGCCGCGCAGCAGTACTTGTGGGTGCGGCCGTTCCAACTGAAGGTCGTTTGCGTTGACGCCGGTGGCTTCGGAGACCCGGGCGCCGGTCCGTGCCAGAAACAGTAGAAACGTTCGGTCGCGCCGCCCACGGGACGTCCTCTGATCGGGGGCCGCAATAAGGGCGTCCACTTCGGCCTTGGTGAGGTGGTGCGTCACCTCAATGTGAGCCCGTTTTATGGGAATCGTCAGCACGCGTTGGGCGACACCGAAGGACGCCGGGTCAGCGGCTGCTACGTGATGGAAGAAGGATCGGATGGCCGCTAGTCGGGCGTTGCGCGTGGCGATGACGTTCTTGCGCTTCTCCTCGAGCTCGTCGAGGAAGGCGAGAACGAGGTCTCGATCGAGGTCTTCGAGTGCCAATGCGGCCGGCTTCTTCCGCAACCGGGTGGCGGCAAAGATGATCAGCATGCGCAAGGCATCGCGATAGCTGGCCACGGTCGCGGGAGTCGCATTGCGTTGTTTGGTCAAGCGCCGGCGAAAGTAGGACTCCAGGAGCGGCGCCAGCAGCAGGTGTTCGCTCATGCTGCACCTCCGTCGAGGAAGGCGCGCTCCGCCGCAATGGCGAGAAGATCTGCCGAACCGGTGAGATAGTAGGCAGTGTCGCTGTAGCTGGCGTGACCGAGATATGTGGCGAGCAACGGGAGCAACGCCTGAACGTCTGCGCGCTGCTGATGCCAGAGGCCGAGACGGGTCACGGCGAACCGGTGCCTGAGATCGTGTGGCCTTAATGGCTTGCCGCCATCGAGACCAGCAAGCTTGCGGGCCTCGGCAAAGCCGTTTTGCAGGCCTGTCGCCGAGAGGCGATTGCCACGAGAGCTGAGGAAAAAGGCCTGGTCCTTGGGCATGGGAAAAGCGGCATCCCGTTCATGGACGTAGCTACGAAGGGCAGCCTGGGTCGTCGTGTGAACTGGAACGAGACGGTCCTTGCGGAACTTCGTCTTCCGAACGAGGAGAATCCCGTTGGCCAGATCAACGTCGGAACGATCAAGTCTGACCACTTCGCCTGATCGCAGCCCCGAGCTCGCCAACAATCCGATCAGCGTGGCCATTGTCCGCCCCTTGAGAAGGATTCCCGGCGAGATGCGGCGGCATGCGTCGATGAGTGATGCCAACTCGGCCTCGCTGAGGATTCGCGGAGGCGGAATCGCTCTGGATCTGGGGAAAGCTCTGCGCTCCAAGGCTTCGGTTCGCGCGTCATAGACGGCGAGATATTCGTAAAACCGGCGCAGCACGCCGTGACGACTGACACGGCTGTTGGCGGCGCCGCTGAACGACAGGGCAAAATCCAGCGCCAAAGTTCGAGTGGCAGGCCCATCGAACTGAGCGCGCTCAATGTACCTCACGAAAGCCCGCAACGTGCCGGCTTGCTTGCTGAAGGCATAGCCGAGGGAGTGGCGTAGCTCGATGTAACACTCGGCCTTCTCGCCGAGGAATCGGGCAAAGGCGGTCATGCCACGCCTCCCGGAAAGGGAAGTGCGAGCTCGGCAAGTTGCGACGTCGCGACCTTTACGTACAGCGCCGTTGTGTTGATGCTGCGGTGTCCCAGGAGATCGGCGACCTCGTTGATCGGCCTTCGCTGCCTGACGAGCTGGGTGGCAAGGCTGTGGCGCAGGAGATGTGCACCTGCGACCCGCCCGAGTTCGACCCCGCCATGCCGCAACCGCTTCCGCACGATCCTCGAAACAGGCGATGCGCACTTGAACGGTCCCACGGGCGGCGTGAAGGACAGGAACAGGTATGGGCTATCCACCTTCGGTCGAGCACGCAGGATATAGTCGGCGAGCGCGGCGCCGGTCTCCTCGAGGAGGGGCACCACCCGGTCGCGCTTGCCCTTGGTGCGCCGGACAAAGACCTCGCCAGTTCGCCAGTGGATATCGTGCAGTTGAAGGGCGCGCAGCTCACCGTTGCGAATGCCCGTGGTGGCGAGCAGCAGCAGGACGGCTCGATCGCGGACGTCAACCGGTGCCGTTGCGCCGATCATATCAATTGCACGCCGAACGTCATCCCATGCAAGGCGCGGCGGCAGATGAGCCAAACGCCAGTGGGGCGTCCTGGGGACGACGCGCGCGAGATCCTGATCGTGGTGGCCAGCCCAATACAAAAACCGAAGAAATGTCCGGATGTGAGAAGTTGCTGCGGTGCGGGTACCGGAGGTCGCCGATAGTGACAGCCGACGTTCGACAGCGGCAAGGACATGCTCAGCCGTCAATGCGTCGAGGTCTTGGCCGGAATGGTGGCGATGGAACCAATCCAGAAAGCGGCGGCTGCCCAGGAGAACGCCTTCGCAAGACTTTGACTCCAGTCCGCACACCCTGCTCAGATAGTCCGAAAAGGAGCTCAGAAGCGGAGCATCCGGATCATTATCTACACTGGGAACAGCAGCAAGGAAGCGTTCTGGAGCCACTCGCCGCGCGTGTCCCAGTGCCGACACTGCTCCAATGCGTGGAGTATCCGTAGTAAACGTGCACAAATAGCTGTCGACGACATCTTGAGAGATAGGCATCGGACCACAGCGCGTTGCGGCAAACTGGCTAAAGCGCGCAATCCGGCTCAGGTAAATCGTGGCAGACGCTCGCTTATAACCAAGGGTGAAAAAATGCTCCGCGAGGCGATCCATCTCGCCACCGAGTGCACCGCTACGCAGGCGCTTGAGCACCCCACAATAGGAAAAATAGAACTCGAGCATTCTGCCCCTCCGGCGTTGTGGCACAGGGGAATCCCGCGCCATGAGAGAGGCATGAAATATTATGTGGCGGAGGCAAGCTGGGTTTGGCCGGCCCGAAAGGGGTCAGGGCGGCTCCGCCACATAATCTCGCCCGACGCATAAATGCGGGTCCCGGCCCAGCGTCTCCTGAACCTGCAGAGCGAGGCCTTGCATCCCGCGACGCATATCGGTCCGGCCGACCGCCAACCAGATCCGCA
>NZ_JAMYRK010000140.1:0-4684 GCF_040321335.1 Mesorhizobium sp. M0437 | reverse complement strand
AATGGTTGGGATACCAAACGGCGTTGCGTCGCAAGGCGTCGTGAAGCTGCAAACACGATGAGGCTATCCAGATGACACTGACCGAACGCGTTCCCTTGGATGAAACCCGGGTTCCCCTGAAATTTGCGATGCGACATTTGGCCGGAGCCGTGTCCGTCGTCACCGCGGGTGTCGGCGACGAACGGACGGGCGCAACCGTTACCACCGCCCATTCCTTGTCGGTCGAACCTGAGGTGATGGTCGTCAGCATCAACCTAAGTTCGTCGACATGGGCCGCCATCAGCCGGCATCGGCACTTCTGCGTGAACGTACTGCGCGCCGACCAGATCGCGATTGCGGATCGTTTCGCCGGACGCGGTGGCCTGAGGGGGGCGGCGCGTTACGAGGGCGCCCGCTGGTCTAGCCTTACAAGCGGCGCATTGGCACTCGACAGCGCGCTCGCCGCGGTCGACTGTACGGTCGAGGACACGATTATTCGCCACAGTCACGCGCTGATCCTCGGCAGCGTCCGGCATGTGGTGAGCGGAGAGCCCGGCCCGGCGCTGATCTATCATCACGGCGCATACGGATCATCGTGAGCTTGTTGGGTTCGGCTCCTTTCAAACAGCTTGATTAAGCTAAACCGCGCGGAGCGATGTAAAGCGCCATCAGCCTGGCATTGGGCCACGGCGCGCCATCGCGCGAAGGGCAAGGTCGAAACCTTCGTCCACCTAGTTCACGATCCGGCCACTCAAGTCGTATCCAGGCAGACGTCGGGATAGCGGGGCAGGAAGAACTGGATCGGCATGCGCGACACCTTGCCATCCTGGTGGTCTGCGCCCTCGATCCTTTCGTCAGCGAGTGCGTTGAACGGACCTACGACAGCGGCGAGCCAGACCAAGAGGGTGTCATGCACCCTGTCGTGTCGCCTCCGAAACTCGTTTACCCGAAGCTCGCTCGATCCGGCGGTCGAGCCAACCGAGATCTTCCAATTTGAACTGAGTTCCCCGCAGCCCCGGCTGCCATACCGCTCTTGTGGCGGACGATGTGATCACGTCTGCCGCTGACAAGAGCAGGGTATTGCCGCCCGTTCTCCCTCATCCGGCGAACAATTCCCTGTAACCGGTCGTCACGATCCAGTTCGCCCGATCGAGATGGCTTCGCGCGGCTTTCCGGGCGCGCTCTGGTTCTTGCACCGGATCGATGCCGAGGACGACCTGCGCCATCTCCTCATAGCTCGCATTGTCAGCGGATGCATCCAAGAACCTCAGATAGGTCGTGAAGTGCTCCTTGTCGTAGGCGGTCAGGCTGTCGGACCAGGGGACTTCGTCTTTAAGACCCGGTTCAACGTCTGGGTATTTCATCACGATATCGGACTCCGGAACCAAGTAATCGGAACTTTTGTTTTCGACGAGCTACCTAAGCGGATGGAAACATCGTCCCCAAGACGACATTCCGATCATCATCCGCAAGTGCCCGCTCGAGGCGATAGCACCTTCTGGGCAATTCAACTCCAGGTTAAGAATGAATTGCAAAAAGCTCAAGACCGTCCGGCTGCACATCGGTTTCAGGCGGACTGCTCGTTCACATTCCCAAAGAAAGGATGGCGAAACAGAAACCGCCCGGTTTCGAGATCACTGACAAGTTCGACCCAAAGCTTACGACCGAGACGCGCGTCGCAGCAGGCTGCCGTCATGCCTGAATATGCGCCAAGCACCGCGGCACGGTCGCCAACTGTCGAGCAGCATGGATACGGACTTGCAATAACCGAGATGGATCGCATCGCGATTGGTTGGCCTTCCCGCGACAGCGGAAAGCCTGATAGAGAAAAGGCCATGATATCCATGATGCGGGGACTTCGCGAGCCGCGGAATATCGACGTCGACACTTCATGGGCGTCGCGAAACATCTTCGGCGCTTGCGTTTTGCAATTCACACGAAGTGGATCGGGATGCCAAAAACTAAGCTTCGCCCCAGTCAAGAGGCAGCCGACACTGAGCAACAACACGCGCACGACGGCGGATGCAGCGCTATGGTCCTCGGTGCCGACGAGCATCGCGATAGTCCTGCCGGGCTGTATTTGCTTCCAGCGCCAACCGCCACTATGAAGCGACGCTTCGCTGACTTTGTTTCACGCCGCCTGGAGAGTTTCATGACAGAAGAAGCCGACAATAACATGGACAACCTCATCGAGCTCACCGCCGATGTCGTCTCCGCCTATGTCTCCAACAATCCGATCCCGGTGGGGGATCTCCCTGCCCTGATCGCTCAAGTGCACGCGGCACTGAAAGGGACGGCCGGAAGCGTCTCCGCAGAAGAGCCGGGGGTCCTTAAGCCTGCAGTCCCGATCAGGAAGTCGGTGACACCGGACTACATCATCTCCCTTGAGGACGGGAAGAAATTCAAATCGCTAAAGCGCCATCTGTCGACCCACCATGGGCTGACGCCGGATGGATATCGGGCCAAATGGGGCCTGCCGGCGGATTATCCCATGGTCGCGCCGAACTACGCCGCGGCGCGCTCGTCATTGGCCAAGACAATGGGGCTCGGCCGCAAACCGAAAGCGCCGGAAGCGCCGGCGCCGACGAAGCGAACCCGCAAGAAGGTCGCGGCTTGATTTCGGCAATCGAGATTCGTTCTGGAGCGTTGCAGCCATCGGCTTAATCTGCGCGTCATATAAAAAGGCTTCAATGCGGCCGTAGCGCTTCAATTCGCTGGAATCGCTGGCCGGCGGGCGCAAACGCCACGCGATGTCGTTCACGCTGGGTCGTCGGGACAGAGCCTGGATCGAGAGTTGATTATGCGGCGCAACTTCGCACGCGGATATTTCTGGAAATGCAACGATAATCGCGGCCTTTGGCGCTCTCCACATAGTAGCAGGCAACATTGAACGCTGTCCGTCGAAAGTTGCCCCGGCCGAGCGAGGGATAGTCGCGGAAGCGTTCTATGTCCTCTTCGCCGATCGCTCGGACCTGTGACTACCGCATGTCCGGGCAAGAGGCTTCCATTGGCGAGGGAGGGCGGCAAGAACCTCGGACTGTTTCGATATAGAACGGTCCAAAATTTCGCGAGCGCCGAACTTTTCCGACCGGATCCGCGCCAAAGAAAAGGGCGGCATTGCTGCCGCCCTTCCGAGATTGTTGAGATGCGTGGATTAGAAATCCATACCGCCCATGCCGCCGCCGCCCATGCCGCCAGGCATGCCGCCAGTCGACTCCTTTTTCGGAGCCTCCGCGATCATGGCTTCGGTGGTGACCAGCAGGCCGGCGACCGAAGCCGCATCCTGGAGAGCCGTGCGCACGACCTTGACCGGATCGACGATACCCATGGCGATCATGTCGCCATATTCGCCGGTCTGGGCGTTGAAGCCGAAGGTCGGGCCCTTGTTGTCAAGGATCTTGCCGGCAACAATCGATGCTTCCGCACCGGCGTTCGAGGCGATCTGGCGGGCAGGAGCCTGCAGCGCGCGACGCACGATGGCGATGCCGGCCGTCTGGTCGGAGTTGGCGCCGGTGACGGTGATGGCCAGCGAAGCGCGCAGCAATGCGACGCCGCCGCCGGGCACGATGCCTTCTTCGACGGCCGCGCGGGTCGCGTTCAGCGCATCATCGACGCGGTCCTTCTTTTCCTTGACTTCCACTTCCGTCGCACCGCCGACGCGGATCACGGCAACGCCGCCCGCCAGCTTGGCGAGACGTTCCTGCAGCTTCTCCTTGTCGTAGTCCGAGGTGGTCTCCTCGATCTGCTGCTTGATCTGGGCAACGCGGCCCTGGATCTCTTCCTTCTTGCCGGCGCCGTCGACGATGGTGGTGTTCTCCTTGGAGATCGACACCTTCTTGGCGCGGCCGAGCATGTTGAGGCCGACATTCTCGAGCTTGATGCCGAGGTCTTCGGAGATGACCTGGCCACCGGTGAGAATGGCGATGTCTTCCAGCATGGCCTTACGGCGATCACCGAAGCCCGGCGCCTTGACGGCAGCGATCTTCAGGCCGCCACGCAGCTTGTTGACGACCAGCGTGGCCAGGGCCTCGCCCTCGACGTCTTCCGAGATGATGACCAGCGGCTTCGAGGTCTGCACGACAGCCTCGAGGATCGGCAGCATGGCCTGCAGGTTGGAGAGCTTCTTCTCGTGGAGAAGGATGTAGGCGTCTTCCAGATCCGCAACCATCTTTTCGGCGTTGGTGACGAAGTAGGGCGAGAGATAGCCGCGGTCGAACTGCATGCCTTCGACCACTTCGAGCTCGGTCTCGGCGGTCTTGGCTTCCTCGACGGTGATGACGCCCTCATTGCCGACCTTCTGCATCGCTTCCGCGATCATCGAGCCGACCGACACGTCGCCATTGCCGGCGATGGTGCCGACCTGGGCAACCTCTTCCGAGGTCTTGATCTTCTTGGCGTTCTTGATCAGCGTCGCGACGACATCGGCGACGGCGAGGTCGATGCCGCGCTTGAGGTCCATCGGGTTCATGCCGGCGGCAACCGCCTTGTGGCCTTCCTGGACGATCGACTGTGCGAGAACGGTCGCGGTCGTGGTGCCGTCGCCGGCGATGTCGTTGGTCTTCGAAGCAACTTCGCGGACCATCTGCGCGCCCATGTTCTCGAACTTGTCCTCAAGCTCGATTTCCTTGGCGACGGTGACGCCGTCCTTGGTGATGCGCGGTGCGCCGAACGACTTGTCGATGACGACGTTGCGGCCCTTGGGGCC
>NZ_JAMYRK010000139.1:0-4793 GCF_040321335.1 Mesorhizobium sp. M0437 | reverse complement strand
TAGCTCAAGGAAGTCGAACGCTTGGAGGATCATGTAGTTGAATTCTAAGAAGCTCAGGTTCTCCTGCTTTTCCAGCCGCGACTTCACACTGTCGAAAGAGAGCATCCGATTGACGGAGAAATGCCTGCCGACGTCTCTCAGCATGTCGATCCAACGAATGCTGTCCAGCCAGTCGGCATTGTTCACCATCACGGCATCCGTCGGGCCGTCTCCGAAGACAAGGAGACGGTCAAAGACCTTTCTGATCCCTTCAATGTTGGCGGCGATCCGCTCGTCCGTCAGCATCGGCCGCGCCTCCGAACGGAAGCTGGGATCGCCGATGCGGGTGGTCCCACCCCCAATGAGAACGATGGGTTTATGGCCAGTCTGCTGAAGATGACGAAGCGCCATGATCAGAAGAAGATGGCCGACATGAAGACTGTCAGCCGTCGCATCGAAACCAGCGTAAGCGGGTACGATGCCTGCTTCAAAGGCGGCATCGACACCCGGCAGGTCGGTCCCTTGATTTACATAGCCGCGCTCAATGAGCGTCTTCAAAGCCGCCGAACATGGTTCGGAATGACCGGTTGATAAATCGGGAAGTGCCATATAGGGAATCCTCCTGGTATTGCCGCCAGGGGGTCCTCTCGTGAACAAAGCCGCCTGACGGCGGCTTGTTTCAAGGCATGATCGAAACGCGCCGCTCCTTATGGAAGCGTCGCATAATAGATTGCAGCGATGAGCGCGGACTTGATCATGTGCCCATGCATAAAGGACTTTATCCGCACCTGCAAGCAATCTGAAATGGCTACTTCGGGGAGCTGCCGAGCCTCTGTCGCGACGATTTGCAACTGACTTTTGCACCGTCGCAGAACTCAACTTTTGCGACAACATTTCCTGCTTCCCGCTTTCCTTCTGATGTCGAGCCCAGACGCGCTTCACCTGCGCTTCGCTGCAGCAGCCGGTCAGCTTTGGCGTCCTGCCGATACTGTTGCCGCCAGACCGGAAGACAATAAGGCGTTCGTGTGTCACCAGTCAGCTTGGTCCGGCATATTTCCCGGTTCCGTCGCAAACTCCAGCTGAGGTCGGGCAGGTTGATCGTCACGCGGCGCTCATGCGGCGAGCATTTCGAACTGCTTGGGATCAATCGAGGCGGGAACCCTAGAGAGTCAGCCCTCAGAGCCTTTGGTATTAGACCGACCCCTCGCACCGGTTTGGGCTGGGTGTACAAGTCAGGTTTTCATCAGGTTCGACGAGTATGTCTGGCAGCCAGAGCGCGACCACTTCCGTGCCCGCCCGCTCGTCTGGCAGACACACACAGGAGAAAGATATGCTAAGGCGTTATCAACTTAACTTTCGGCATAGACCGATAGCCTGAACATCGCGACCGTCAGCTACAAGCAGCGCCATCGTTTCCTGCCGCAGATCATCGCCCATGCGGTCTGGCTCTCCTTCAGGTTCCCCTTGAGCCTGTGTCTGGTCGAGGAAATGGCGCTGGAGCGGGATCGTGGTTTCGTATGAGACAATTCGCCGGGGCAACAAATGCGGTCCGCATACGGAGCCATTACGTCGCGGCACTTGATATTGCAGTGCAGCAAGCGTAGAGCACCGCGCGCTTATCGGAGTGTAGTCCATGGCCCTTACCAATGCTGGTAACGAGGCAGAACCCGTCGAACAATCCAGCCATTCTGAGGTCGAGCAGCACAGCACCAAGGTGCTGATGCTGGGCGCACTCGGCGTGGTTTACGGCGATATTGGCACCAGCCCGATCTATGCTTTCCGCGAGGCATTGGTGGCATCGTCGGGGGGCGAAGTCGCCAACCGTGGCGACATCCTCGGCGTGTTGTCGCTGATCATCTGGTCGCTGACGATCATCGTCACCATCAAATATATCATGTTCGTGCTCAGGGCCGACAATCGAGGCGAGGGCGGGGTGCTGTCGCTGATGGCGCTGGCGCGCAACAGTTTCCCGACCCGCTCGGCGGTGATCCTCGGCATCGGCATCGTCGGTGCCTCGCTGTTTTTTGGTGACGCCGTCATCACGCCGGCGATCTCGGTGCTGTCGGCGGTCGAAGGCATGAACGTCGTCACGCCGACCTTCCAGCCCTATGTGGTGCCACTGACACTGGCCATCCTGGCGATTCTGTTTTCGGCACAGCGGTTTGGAACCGGCGGCGTCGCCCTGATCTTCGGCCCGATCACGGCAGTCTGGTTCCTGGCCATCGGCCTTTCCGGTCTCAACCACATCATCGCCGATCCGGAAATCCTGCTGGCAGTCAGCCCGCATTACATCGTCGCGTTCCTGATCAATTCACCCGACGTCGCCTTCGTGACGATCGGCGCCATCTTCCTCGCCGTCACCGGCGCCGAGGCGCTCTATGCCGATCTCGGTCACTTCGGCCGTAAGCCCATCGTGCTCGCCTGGCTGGCCATCGTGTTCCCTTGCCTGCTGCTGAACTATGCCGGGCAGGGCGCATTCGTGCTGGCGAAAAACGGCGTGGTCGGTCATCCCTTCTTCGAGATGAACGAAGGCTGGACGCTTATTCCGATGGTCGTTCTCGCCACCGCTGCGACCGTCATCGCCAGCCAGGCGGTGATCTCCGGCGCTTTCTCGCTGACCAGGCAAGCGGTGCAGCTCAACATGCTGCCGCGCCTGGAAATCCTGCATACGTCGGAAAGACAGTCCGGCCAGATCTACATGCCGCGCGTCAACATGCTGCTGGCGCTGGTGGTGATGCTGCTGGTGGTCGGCTTTGGCGAATCCAGCAAGCTTGCCTCAGCCTACGGCATTTCGGTGACCGGCAATATGCTGGTGACGACGGTGCTGCTGTACGTGATCATGAGCCGCATCTGGAAATGGCAGCTCTGGCTGGCCATCTCCCTGACAGTGGTATTCGCGTTCATCGACATCGGCTTCTTTGCCTCGAACATCGTCAAAGTGTTCGAAGGTGGCTGGGCTTCGCTGGCGGTGGCCTTCACCATTGTGCTGGCGATGTGGACCTGGATCCGCGGCACCCGCTATTTGTTCGACAAGACGCGCCGGAACGAGATTCCGCTGGATTTCCTTGCCGGCAATCTGCTGAAGAAGAAGCCGCATCTGGTGTCGGGCACCGCGGTGTTCCTGACCAGCGATCCGCTGAGCGCGCCGACCGCGCTGATGCACAGCCTCAAGCACTACAAGGTGCTGCACGAACAGAACGTCATCCTTTCGGTGGTGACGGCGCCGCAGCCTGTCGTGCCCGACAGCGAGCGCGTCAAGATGGAGACCGTCAACGAGCTGTTCATGCGGGTGACGCTGACCTTCGGCTATATGGAGCAGCCCAACATCCCGCGTGCGCTGGCGATCTGCCGCAAACAGGGCTGGAAGTTCGACATCATGACGACATCCTTCTTCCTGTCGCGGCGCTCGCTCAAGGCATCGCCCAATTCCGGCATGCCGGTCTGGCAGGACAAGCTGTTCATCGGGCTGGCGCGCACGGCGGCCGATGCGACCGAGTATTTCCAGATCCCGACCGGACGCGTCGTCGAGATCGGAACGCAGGTGACGATTTAGGGCATGCCGCGGTTGAGAAGAATCGGTGCTGTCACATTGATTGAGCGGTAAGGAAATTGAGTAGCAGCGCGCCCGGCACTGTAAAGTTTCAGCGGCTTGATGCAGCGATAGCTGGCCGGGACGGCTGTCACGCTGCGGCGACACACGCGCCAACGGCCAGTCGGGTGTCGCGAATTGAGGCGCGCTGAAGCCGTCCGGCTCAGCCGATCATGGCGCTTCGGTTGCCGGGTTCGAGGTCGTGGCCTCTGCCGCTGCGCGATTCTAGCATTTGCGCCTTGGAGAGCTCTGCTTCAGCCTCGGCGAGGCATGGCTCGGCTGTGGTTCTCTGCCGCAGAAGGTCCGATTGCGAATTCTTGAGGTTGTCACGACGTAGGCGGGCGGCCTTGGCGAACGTCGGATAAGCGAAATGATTGATATCGGAGATGCCGGCCTTCGTTTCCTCGGCGTTTATCTGGAAGTCCAGTTCTCGCGCCATGCGTTCGAAATCGGCAATCATCATGTCTAGCTGCTGCAACTGTCGCCGCTTCTCATTCACCTGAAATTGCTTCAGTCGGACCAGATTACCTCGTGGCTTCATGACTCGGTACTCCGGTACACATTTCGTCCAATCAAACCGCTCTCTCCCAGCCCCTTGACGTTAGGCCTACAGCGACTCTCACGGTTTCTGCTGCGAGAGGAAACATATTTTCCAAATCCTTGGCCGATGGCCATGAGTTCAATGGCATCGACAAGCATGCGAGCGAGGGACTTAAGGGGCGGTAAAAAAAGGCGGAATAGGGCGATTTCACGTTGTCTGCATATGAACGCGTTGAGACCTGCGGCGGGCTTGTCACACAAACCAATCGCCAAGATTTGCGACATAGACGCCGGGGGGCATGAATACGCCCGCCGTCAGCTACACGCCCCCCGATTTCCGCCGCCTATTATCGCCTACGCGGTCTGGCTTTATTTCCGGTTTCCGCTGAGCCTGCGCCTGGTTGAGGAAATGCTGCTGGAACGCGGCATCGTGGTTTCGTATGAGACAATTCGCCGGTGGGGCATCAAGTTCGGGCCGGACTACGCTCGCTGCTTGCGCCGCAAGCCGCCGTGCCGGAATGATGTCTGGTACCTGAACGAAGTCGTCGTCACCATCGCCGGCAAAAAGCTTTGGTTGTGGCGCGCCGTCGACCAGGATGGATATGTGCTGGACGAAATCGTGCAAAACCGCCGCAACACCAAGGCCGCCAAGCGCTTGCTGACGCGGCTGTTGAAGAAGCAGGGG
>NZ_JAMYRK010000138.1:0-4796 GCF_040321335.1 Mesorhizobium sp. M0437 | reverse complement strand
TCGCCTAGCTGATGCGCCCCATTGCTCGACTTACGTTTCATCATTGGCACCTATACAGATTGCAAACCCGTCGCGTGCGGCCATCGCGGTGCGCCTTCGGGAGCGATCACACAAACCACCGATCTATATCCGCAAGAGCCAGTACCTCAACAATCGGATCGAACAGGATCACCGGCGCATCAAGCGCCGCGTTCGATCCATGCTCGGCTTCAAGTCTATGGAGAATGCCCAGATCACCCTCTGCGGCATCGAGCTGGTCCACATGATGCGAAAGCGCAGGCGAGGTTCGCCTACAATCCGAGTCTGTCAATTGCCGAGCAATTCGAAAGCTCACCGCCTGATCAATGCTTCCAGGCGACGCTCTTCCCGTCCACATCCCGGAATTGCGAGAGAGCCCTGTGGCTCAGCTTGAGAGACATCGCCAGTGTCCTGATCAGTCAAGTATGAGCAAGATTTCGCCGCTGTCGGTCTCCAGTGCCATAGCTTGCGGCCGGAAGCCCTGTACAGGTGGCAAGTGCCAAGACGCTGGCGCACTTCGTATCTTGTTGCATCCAATTTCGCCAGCGAATGTTGCGGCAGCGTGGTCATGGCCGCTCCTCCGTTGGCGCGCTGGCCTTCTCGGGCACCTGGAAAACCCAGTAGTGAGCGTCCTCCTCGGCGAGGTATCTGGCGTCGTTTAGACGCTGCGCCAGCACAAGAACGCCCGCATCCTGCAGACGCTGCACCTCGCTGTCAAAGCCCGTGGCCTCCACATAGCTCGTGCGGGTGCTCGCGATGACGAATCCCTTTGGGCGCGTGACGCGAGCCAGTTCGCGCAGCCCCTGAGGTCGAACATGCCTGAGCACGAAGACTCCGCAGCAGACCGTGATGTCATAGCTCGCGCTGGCGTGGTCGGAGGGGGGGCCGTTAAGGTCAACATTGCTTCGGACATGGCGGTAGACGCGGGTTTGTCTGGCCTTTTCGGCCATCTCCTCGAAGAGGTCTATCCCGTCGATCAACTGGAAGCCTAGGCGTTTCAGCTGCAAGCCGACGAGGCCCGTTCCGCAGCCAGCGTCAAGGATTGTAATGACTGCTCGCTCCTTGGCAAAATAGGCCGTCTGGGTGGCAGCCGCCAGTTCCGCTACGACGGTCGGCCCGCAGTACCCCATTCGGCCGAGATCGAGATCATAGGTACCGGCCCCATCGCGATAGGACTTGGATAAATAACCGGCATTCGTCTCGAATGAATGGGAAGCCTTCTGTCGTGCGGTTTGGTCACGCGCCGATTGCTGATCGGGGATTTTCATAACAGTTCTCCTTTTTGGGTAGACGAGATGCGGTATACTCTTCAGCGAAGCAACGGCCTCTGATGGATCTACTCTCTTTTCGTTATGGTATTGCCCAGTATGACTTTCCCGCCCAAAGAAGGCCTCTACTAGGCTCCAGGTGATCACGTCGCAGATCAGGGCATTGCTCAGGTCCATGCCGCGTCCGAGATCAAGCTCCTCGGCAAGGATCAAGGGATTGACGTGGGTGAGCTCGCCGGCCAGGCACTCGATCAGGCGTATCCGGATGTCGGCATGCGGGACGTCGTGGAGCGGACAGACATACTCGCGTTTCGGGGATCCGTCCGACCGCATCGGTCAGGAATTCTTGGTCTGACGGATGCGCGGGGTCGGCACCGTACTTGGATGGCGCGCGATAGTCCGGCACTTGCAGTCGAACGCCGAAAGCCACCTGCGCCAGTTCGATAACGCCTAGACGCTTGTCGTATCGGTCAAACTTCCGTTGGCTATAGCGGTTTTCGCCCGAGCGCCCGATGCGCAATCCTACGCCGAGTTCGTCAGCTAGCTGAATAGTCAGGTCCATATCCGCGATCTCCAGAGTGCAAGAGTGATCATAGCGGCCATCCAGGAGTAAGGGGGAACTGTCCGACTGCGACGGAACCCACAGACGTGCGCCACGCCTGCTGCGCCGGTACCCCGCGCACGCTTCGGCAGAACGCGCCGCCGCTGACGACGGCTTGAGCGTAAAAGAGCGGGTTCGTCTGTAGTTTGACTGACTGGCCATTACCGATGACTCCGACATGGACGAAGACAGCTTCCAAAGTTGATAACAGCATCTCGCTCCGCATATAGACCTCGTGTCGCTTGACAATTCTCCTTGATTGGCGTCCGCATGGGCGACAAACGCGTCCCAGCTCTTTGCATTTCGCCAACGAGATTTGCGGCAGCTTAATCATAGCTGCTGTCCCTTGGCGCGCTGCCTTTATGGCGCAATCCGCAAAACCCAGTAGTGCGCGTACTCGTCCGCGATGTATCTGCCATCAGCTAGACATTGGGCCGGCATGACGACGCCCCCACGCTGAAGACGCCGCAGCTCGTCTTCAAAGGACGTGGCCTCCAGATACCGCCTGCTAGTGCTTGCAATAACGAATCCGTTCGGGCGCGTGACGCGAGCCAGCTCGCGTAGCCCATCCGGCCGGACTTGCCCGAGCCCGAACACGCCGCAGCAGACCGTAATGTCATAGCTCGCGGTGGGGTATTGGGACAGCGCCCCGTTAAGATCGACGTCGACTTGGATATTGCGGTAGACGCCGGTTCGCCGCGCGTTTCCGGCCATCTCTTCCGTAAGGTCGAACCCGTCAATCAACTGGAAGCCAAAGCGTGAAAGTTGCACGCCAACGAGGCCTGTTCCGCAGCCTGCGTCCAGGACTGTGATGGCTCCTCGCTCGCTCGCGAGATAGGCAGTCTGCACGGCACCCGCCAGTTCCGACACGATCATCGGTGCGGAGTACCTCTCGCTCCCGACATCCAGATCGTACGAACTCGCCCATTCTCGATAGAATCGGGCCAAGCGACCGGCGTCGCCTTCGAGGTAGGAAATCTCGGCGCGTTTTCGCGCGGATTGGTCCAGTACCGTTTCTCGATCAGGACTGTTCATGACAGTTCCTCCGTGCAGGGTTGATGGCATTTGGCGCAGCCGTGGCCGAGACATTTAGTTGCCCGTTGTCATTGCAGAGCCATGGCTGTCGGACCATGTGCCCCAGATAATCACGTCTTGGTTCAGGGATTCGGTAAGACGTGGCACATACGCTTTTCGAAGTCGGAGACCACTATCGAAGATCAGCCGACGAAAAGGTCCCGGATAATAGGCTAGTTCGGGAGTAAACGGAGATATGACGTTTGCTCCCTTCGGTGAACGCACCTCCCGCCCAATCTCCCCAACGTTCTACAAGCTTCAGCCCTACCAGCTCGGCCATAGTATCGAGTTCTTGATGATAAACATAACGGGCACGATGTGGTAAACGTCTGACCGATGTACCAGAAAACCAGAGGAGGCTTGAAACCAAGTTCTGGTTCAGGGGATCGTGCACATGCGCATTGAGAATCGTGTTTTCATGATCCACAAACAACGTAGTAATTTTCTGGCCGTTCACGAAACCTTCCAGGGCCGGCACATCAAGTTCGAGCACCAAACTTCCCTGATCATCCAGCACCTCCGCGACAGATCGGAAGCAAGCCAATTGAGCTTCGCGTGTGAAGAGGACCTTGAACGTATTATAAACACAATATACCAGACGATAGCGTTGCTCCGATCTGAAATCGGCAATGTCGCCTTTCCAAGCCTTGACCAGATCGGTGCGCTTTGCGAGAACTTCCAGCATGCTATCCGAATTGTCGATACCTTCGACCCTGACGCCGCGCTCACTCAGCGGTACCGCCACGCGTCCGTCGCCAATACCAAGTTCAAGAGCATTTCTTCCGTTTGAATAGCGCTCAAGAAAATTCACAGTATCGAGTACTTCAACCGTTTTACCATGCAACCGAGCAAATTCTTCATAGTTCAGAGCCCATTTCTCGTCGTAGACAAAGTCGTCATCCATCACGGTTCTCCTGTCACTCTGCTAACTTATTGCCAACCGAGTTTTCAAGTCGGCCCATCACTGTTCTCGGCCGCTATCGCAAAGAAGTAATAGCGAAAGTCGTGCCAACTCCGCTAGAAAAGTCTCAGAAAAATGTTCTACATGTTTTTTAACGACTTACATCGTGATTCGGCGGGAACCAAGTCGAGCAGCCCCGGGTCGCTCATGCGACAAACCCGACAGGAATGTCGGGTGCCCGACATCCCGAATTGCAAAAGCGAGTAAGGACCCGGCGACAACACGCCGTGCAGCCGCTCATCGGCGAGGTCAGCCGGGAGTTTGTGGCGCTGTATTCACCGGTCAGTCGGCCTCGATCCCGCCGGAAAAGCTGCTCAGGGTGATGCTGCTTGCAGGCGTTCTATTCGATCCGCTCGGAGCGGCTTTTGATAGAGCGGCTGCGACCTCGCAGCAAAGTTCTTGGCTGCGGTGCTGGCACAGCCCAAGGTGAAGAAGCTTCTGTCGGAACTCACTTAGCCCATGTCCCATGAAGCACAGCTTGGCTCTCCTTGCCCCGTCCGTTGCGGTAGAGTCTGGCGTCGGGATCGGTGGTCGAGCCTTCCGTCTCGTTCGATCGTTTCTGGCCATGGAAGTCCGCTTCCGCATTTATGCTGCCAGTCAGCGTATCCGCAAGCGCATCAAAGAGGCGTTCGGCTGGATCAAGACCACCGCCAGGGAGGAGAAGACGAACTTGGCGGGGTCGCGATCGCGTCGGATGGGCCTTCACCTTCGGTACGCCTCCGGCGAGGGCCGCCTTGCGCGAGCATGGCACGGTAGCGAGGCTGCGCTCTTAAGGTCGTCCTTACGAGCGAAGTTAGCAGCACAGCATGAGCCATGTGACGTTATTGACCGGGCCTGAGCGTCGTCGTCGTTGGCGTGAAGAGGATCAGTGCCG
>NZ_JAMYRK010000137.1:0-5105 GCF_040321335.1 Mesorhizobium sp. M0437 | reverse complement strand
CGCCAGGCGGCCTTTGCCCAGCTCATTCCCTACGGTCCGACCAACCTCAATGCCTTCAAGCTGATTCCGGAGAAGGTGGCCCGAAAGCTCGCCAGTCACCCTGACTACATGGCGAACAGCGTTTCCGTTAACGGACGGTGGTACGCCGAAGTCGGATCGGATGGCCAGACCAATGTGCAGCGGCTCGCTCAGCGCTGGAACGAGTGGGTTCTCCAGTAAATGTTTTATGAATTATAAGAGCGGCAAGACGACTAACTCACCTTGTCGTCTTGCCGGATGAACCGACCGCCGCCGGAACCGCTGTGTCTGGCGTCGCATGTCCAGACGAAGATCGCAGAGTTGGGAGCAACAATATTGACCGTGCATGTCAGAAGTTCCGTCACTTATGCCGAGGAAGCAGAATTGAAGGAAAACCCCAGATCCGCGCAGATCGAATTTTGCAACGTGACCAAGATGTATGGGGCGGTCGCAGCGGTGAAAGACATGTCTCTGACAGTCCGTCGCGGCGAGTTCCTGACTATTCTCGGTCCGAGCGGCTCGGGCAAGACCACAGCACTGATGCTGCTCGCCGGATTCGTGGTGCCTACCGAGGGCGACATCCTGATCGCCGGAAAATCCGTCGCCGCAGTCCCCTCCTACCGGCGCGACCAGGGCATTGTCTTCCAGAGCTATGCGCTTTTTCCGCACCTCACGGTGCGCCGAAACCTGGAATTTCCGCTCGCGATGCGCGGCATGAATGCCGCCGAGAGGGCCACGCGGATCGACGGAATGCTTGAGCGCGTGCAACTCAAAGATCTTGGCGGCCGCATGCCGTCGCAACTGAGCGGCGGCCAGCAGCAGCGCGTGGCGCTTGCCCGCGCGCTCATCGCCGATCCGCCGATTCTGCTGCTCGATGAGCCGCTCAGCGCGCTCGACCGCAATCTGCGCGAGCAGATGCAGGGCGAAATCAAGAGCCTACATAGGGAGTTCGGCAAGACCACCGTCTGCGTCACGCATGATCAGGAGGAGGCGCTCACTCTGTCGGATCGTATCGTCGTGATGCGTGCCGGGCGTATCGAGCAGACCGACACACCGGAAGCCCTCTACGACCGGCCGGCGACGCGCTTCGTGGCGAATTTTCTGGGTGAGGCCAACATTCTCGAAAATCCCGGTTTCGAGGTCGAATCCGATGCCGCGCCGCAGTCCGGCTCCGTCGCGATGATCCGGCCGGAGCGTATCAGCATCGCCGTCCCCACTGCGCCAAAGCGGGCCAATGCGGAGCAGTGCCAGTCTGTCACCGGCATCCTCGATGACATGATCTATTGTGGTCCGTTGCGCAAATACCATGTGCGCGTCGGGAGCAGTGTCCTCATCGTGCGTGAGCATGTCGCCTCGGGACAGCAGACCTTCCGGCCTGGCGACGAGGTGCGCCTCCACTGGCTGCGGTCCGACGTCCGTTTCGTCGCGGTGTAAGGCACTGAGAGAGGAATGTTGATGAAGACGTTTCAAACAGTGGGCCGAATGCCCATCAGCCTCACCGTGCCGGCCATCGCGATCCTGCTCGTCGTCTTCGGCATACCAATCATTCTGCTCTTCCTTACCAGCGTCAATGCGCCAGCCTTTTCGCTGGCCAACTATCATGCTTTTTTCGGTCAGCCAGCGAATGTTCGCGTGCTCTTCCAGACCGTCGAGATAAGCGTCGTCGCCACGGCTATCTGCGCCATCATCGGCTATCCTACGGCCTATTTCATCGTCGCCGCCCCGAAGCAACTGCGCGTGGCGCTCATCGTGCTCGTCATCATCCCCTTTCTGACCAGCGGATTGGTGCGCACCTACGCATGGATCGTGATTCTAGGCGACCGCGGCTTGATCAACAATATGTTGCTCGACCTCGGGCTCATCTCCAGTCCGCTGCCGCTCATCTACAACCGAATGGCGATCTATATCGGCATGGTGCATATTATGCTGCCAATGATGATCCTGCCGCTTGTTAGCGTCATGATGGGGATCGATAAGTCGCTGATGGCGGCGGCACGCAGCATGGGCGCGCGGCCACTAACCGCTTTCTGGCGGGTATTCTTCCCGCTCAGCTTGCCGGGCGTGCGCAGCGGAGCGCTGCTGGTCTTTGTGCTCTGCCTCGGCTTCTACATCACGCCGGCCGCCCTCGGCGGGCTGCGCGATGCCATGCTGTCGACCTTCATTGCGTCGCAGGTTTCGACCGCCTTCGATATGGCGCGCATCGCCGCATCGGCCTTCATTCTCTTGGCGGTCGCGGTGATCACGCTATCCATGTTCGGACTCGATCTCTCCCATGCGCAGGGCCGCGCGGCGCAGCCAGCGCGGAAGCCTTGGCTGAGCCTACCGTCCTCTTTCGGCACGCTGAAACGCTGGTTCAATGAGCTTCTCACTCCCATTCGGGCGAAGCGCTGGATAGCCCAGCTCTACCAGGCCGGAGACAACAGCCGCTGGCCGAAGATCGTCGGCACGGCGTTCATCGTGCTCGTCATGGTGTACCTACTGTTTCCCGGCCTCGTCGTCGTCATTATGTCATTCAGCGCCGGGATGTTTCTGGAATTTCCGCCCTCGGGCCTTTCCCTGCAGTGGTATCGCTCTTTCTTCGGCGATCCGTCCTGGAAGGGCGCTGCCTGGACCAGCATCCAAATCGGCGTTGCGGTGACCATCCTGTCAACCATCGTCGGCACGCTCGCGGCGTATGGGCTCAGCCGCACCCTTCCGCGGTTGCGCGGCTTCCTGACCATGGTGATCCTGACCCCGATCACCTTTCCGGTCATCGTCGTCGGTATTGCGACCTATCTCGGGCTTATCAAACTCGGACTGCTTGGCTCGAACACCGGAATCGTCTTGGCGCATAGCATCGGCGCCATCGGCTATGTCGTCGTTATCGTCTCCGCCACGCTGGCGAATTTTGACCGGCGGCTTGAGGACGCGGCTATGAGCATGCGGGCGGGGCCGTTCCAGACGTTCGTGCGGGTGACCCTGCCGCTGATTCGGCCGGGGATCATCGGCGGCGCCGTGTTCGCGTTCCTCCACTCCTTCGACGAGGTCGTCATAACGTCGCTCATCGGCGGATTATCGATCCGGACACTGCCGCTGAAGATGTGGGAGAATATTCGCCACCAGATCGACCCGACAATTGCCGCGGTGGCGTCGCTACTAATGCTTGTGCCCGTGTTATGTCTGATCGTCCTCTATGTCACGGGATGGCGATCGACGTTGAGCCCTCAGCGCGCGCGCCCGGACCCAGCGACTTGAGACATCGGCTTTCAGGGTTGGCTCGCGTCCCCATCATTCGACATGCAAACTAGCGATCAAGCGCGTCAGGGAAAAACGTCAGACCTGATCTATGCTAACGTCCCATCCTGCAATGCGGAGAGATTTATGATAGCAAAAAGCGGAACACCTGTGAAAAAAAATCGCAGCCTTTTTCGGTAAAAAGTAACTCTAATGGGAGTTCAAGCTCCGAAAGGATGTTCGGTTCCATAGTGGTTATACCTTTGCCGCGACATCAGCAACTGCTGCCGGCTGACGCTCGCGTCCGTCGCCTGAAGGCGCTCCATGGCTTGGCTTCCTTTGTTCCTTCGCTGTCCGAGAGGCGATAGCTCTCCCTGATGTGGCTTCGACAGCCACACTTTGGCAAGTGCGATGCCCCGGAGTTGAGGTCGTCCACATGGGGTAATCGCGGGAGCGCATCGCCCAGAGAACAATCATATCCTTGGAAGGTGGCTGTTCCCCGATAACATGGAAATACGGGCTCACGACCTGACGCCGGGCCAAGCATCTGATGGAGAACAGCCATGGAAGAATATATGGCGCGGGAAGTGCGCCTCTGATCCAAAGATCATTGCCGAGCTTATTCATCAGCGGGCGCCGGCCGCCAAACGCGTGGTGTTCGAGACTGGACCCCTTTCCGTCTGGTTCTATCACGCGCTACGCGCGGAAAGGGTGCCAGCGATCTGCATCGATCCTCGCCATGCCAAAGCTGCGCTCGATATGGCGCCGAATAAGACCGACGCGAACGACGCCGACGGTTTGGCGCATCTTGCAGAGGTGGGGTTCTTCCGTGAGGTGCGGGTGAAAGGATTTGACAGCATGCTGACCCGCACGCTCGTGGCGGCACGCACCCGGCTGGTCCGGATCACCACCGAACTTTCCAACCAGATTCGTGGAATCATGAAAACGTTCGGCCTGCTCGTTCCTGCAGGTAAGGGAACCACGTTCGAGAAGAATGTTCGGAGCCTTCTTATCGATCACGAGGAACTTGCTCTTATCGTGCTGCCGATGTTGGAGGCCTGGCGCGGCATTCGCATCCGTGCCGCCGAGCTTGGGCGCCAGCTCGTCGCAGATGCACGGCAGAGCCAGGCATGCCGCATGCTCATGTCGATCCCTGGCATCGGCGCCATCACCGCAACCTCATTCGCCACTGCCATTGAAGATCCGGGCAACTTCAAGACGTCCCGATCTGTTGGCGCCTGGATAGGCCTGACGACGCGCTGCTACCAATCCGGAGAAGTCGATTATGACGGCCATATATCCCAACGCGGCGACCGCCATTTGCGAGGGCTTCTCTACGAAGCGGCGTCGGTTATTCTGACGCGTAGCTCAACCGAGAGCACCCTGCGGACATGGGGTCTCCAGCTCCGGCGGAGGGATCGGCTTCAAACGAGCTGCCGTGGCTGTGGCGCGCAAACTGGCGGTGATTATGCATTCGATGCTTAAAACCGGCGAGCTCTATAATCCGAATGCAGGAGCCACAGCGTAAATCCGGATAGCGTTCAGAAACTGAACGCCTGAGGCGTCCCTGCCGCTACGTGAGCCGAGCCATTCCGCTGATGGGGTTGCACCGCTGACTCAGCAAAGGCGTCGTCCACATTGAAGGCTCGTCCCGCGAATCTCCATCATGCGGCGACCGATGTTGACCGCGAAGACAACCGTGTACCCGGCCAACGCATCTCCGAGCGCGAACACTTGACGTCCCCACCGCGATTAGACAACCACATCAGGCCATATCAGGCTTAGCCTCCATCTCATTTCTAGATGATGACAATAGATAAACTGTGTTGGACGGAAGTCGCCGCGCGATTGATACTCGACTAAATTAACGCGCC
>NZ_JAMYRK010000136.1:0-5530 GCF_040321335.1 Mesorhizobium sp. M0437 | reverse complement strand
CTGGCAGATCAAGGGGACCCCGGCGGCCCGTATCGCCGGCGAAAAAGGCGCCGGGTCGCCAAAGGATAGGAAAATCGCACTTGGTCGCCGCTCCAAGGCCTTATCGAGTAGGCGCGGGTTCCTGGCGAGTGACCAAGTTATGAAGCCGCAGCCGACAGGTCGGTTGCCAGATCGCTCGAACTCTCGCGTCAGCCAATCAGCGTCGCCATAGCCGCCGCCGATAAGCCCAAGCCCTCCGGCTGTACTGACCGCACCTGCGAGTTCCCCGCCCGATGCGAATGCCATCGGCGCGCTGATGATCGGATGCTGCAGTTTAAGCCGATCAGTGAGACGGGTTACGATGCGCATCATCACTCCAACAGATTGCCTTGAGTATCGCAGGTTCGGTTGATCCTATCGAGCCCCGCTCAGCGCCCGCGACTAACGGCAACCAGAGCCGCCAGCGCAGTCGACCGACGGTTATGAGTCCGGACCCTAAGCTAAACTAACCCATCAGCAAACTTACGACCGGGCTTTGAGCCCGTCACCGATCGATCCAATGGCGCTGCGGTTACCTGGACCGACCTGAAAACCAGCCTGTCACAGCCTTAGCTTCAGTCCATCCAGCAATGCGGCACGAAGCAGATTTCAAGATCATGCGCGGCGTGAGATCTGCGTGGCCATCATCCTGAACCTCGTAGGCGCCAAATGGGCCTCGGCACATGAGGTCACTAACACTCTCGGTCTCTTTAGCCGCAGGCGGCAGTGAGCTCGGCTCAGCGCTCGTAATCCTTATCATTTGAGCGCTGGGTCTTGCGGTCCTGCTCTTCCGACTGCCGTGCCTTCTGTTTGTTGGCGTCCTTCTGCTTGGCTGCCACCTTCTCCTGCTCGGTGCCGGTGCGCGGCTGCTCCGGCTCGCGGGGATCGTCCCGAGTTGGAAGGTCTCGCCCTCGCGGCTCGCGCTCGGGGATAGGCTCGCCACCGCCACCACCACGACGCTGCTGCTGCCGCTCGAATTGCAGCCGCGCGAGACGGTCGTGCATCTTGTCGTTCACCTCTTCACGATACTGTTCGAACTGACCTTGATGCGCCGGCGGCAGCGTCTCGCGCATGTTGTCGAGAGCCTGATTGACGCGGGCCATCTGACGCCGCATTTCCAAGGGGGTCTGCGCCATGTCCAAATCTCCTATCAGTGCATTCAATTCTCTCATACCAGGATGGGACAGAAAAGACTTCTGCCCCGATTGATCAGCTCCGCGACCCGCGCCAGGACCTGGCTGCCCTTCCCCTGTCCCATCGCCACGGAACCGCAGAAAATTGTTGCCGATCGACTCCGCTGCCGTGAGAGCCTGACCGACTATGCCCGCAGTCCGCATCGTCGTCACAGTCTTTTGCCATGCGGCAGCGATTGCATCGCCGTTCACGACAAGCGATTGCATATCGAAACGGCGTTGCCGCTTGGCCTCCACTCGCTCGATCGTCCTGGCGCTGACCTGGTAGCGCGGATCGCTCTGGGCGCGGCTATAAGCCCCGGCATGCTCCTTCGTGAATGGCCGCGTCATCGCATGATCCATGCGCCGCGTCGCCACCATCGCAATGCCGTTCTCGCGTGCTTTTTCCGCAAAAGTCTCGCGCCAGGCTGCGAGATCAGGCTTGTAGAATTTCAGGCGCTCGCCGTCGGCTGACCGTGCCTGCACCATCGCGTGGATATGGACGTGCTTGGTGTCCTTGTGATGCGCCAGGACGAACTTGTATCCTGGCGCGCGCTCCTCGAGCACGGAGCGCGCCGCGGCCATCACGGCGTTGGCATCGGTGCCGGCTCTTGCCGAGAAAAGCAGGTGATAGGCATTGCGGCGCTCACGCCCCGAAAACTGCGGGCGCCATTGTTCATAGATCGAAGCCGCCGCCTTGGTGGAGCTTTTCACAGCAGGCACAGGCTCGCCATTTGCGTGGCGGATGTGGCTGTGGGTGCGGATGAACTTCTGCAGGAAATATTTCGCTTTGGGTTCACGGCTCACGGCCGCCGTTACCTCTGCCTTGGCGACCACCCCCGCCTCGCCCATGGCTTCAGACAGGCGCGCTTCGATCTTGTCGAGCGCCTTGCTGCGCGAATTTTTTTCCCGACCGCCGGCGAGCACCTTGGCAAGCGGTCCGGCCCGCTCATCGGTATGCGCGTAAACCTGCACCGTCTGTCCATCCTGCGCATAGATGAACGGTTTTGCCCCGAAGGCCTTGCTCAGCGCCTCGCTCAAGGCGGCATCGGTCACCTCGCTAGCGAGATCGAAGCGAACCTCGATAAAATTGGTGTTTTCCAAGGGCGGTTCGAACGTCTCGCAAAACGATTCCAGGAACGCCTTTCTTGCGGCACCTGTCGCAAGCACCTGCCCGTCCTCGTCGAAAATCTCGATGTCGTGTTTCTCGCCTTTTTCGTCCTCGCGCTTCCCGATGTAATTGAGCAGCCGGGCGGCAGCTTCCTTGGTCGATGGCGGATTGGGCATGACCTTGAACACGGCAGGCTGCGCGCCCGCCGCATAGCCTGCCCGTGCCGCCACGGCCCGCGCCTGATAGCCCGTCCGCGCCGCTCGTGCCGTACCGCTCGGACGAACAGCACCACGACCACCGCCGCCGCGCCGCTTCCAGTCTTCCTCCTCCTCTTCCGGCCGGAAACCGGCGAGCGTGACGCCATAGATCATGATCGGCGCGCTAGCGGCCTTGGGCGAACTCGCAGCAGCAGTGGACTTCGGTGCCCTGCTGGACATGGAGCTCCCCGCCGCCCCCAATCCTCCCGGCGACGAACGATGGGCGCTCCTGCCGCCACCTGCCGTCGAGCCGCCTCCTTGCCCGAGGCGTCCGCCGCCACCGGTCCGCTCATAGCTCTTCATCGCCTGGAATTCACCGACCTCGCGTCGGGCGCCCGTGACGGACTTGTCGTCGTCCAGCTCCTCACGCTTCACGCCGGACTCGCCTCGAAGATAGCGTTCGATTTCGGCCGCGTAGCCAGCAAGACGACCGCTCATGGCCTGGCCACCCTCGCCTTGCGTGACCCGCCAGTCATCGCCTTCAGTTCCTCGCGAAACTGCCGCACCAGGTTGCCCACGGCGACCAGCGCCTGTTCAAGATCCTCATCGTGGGCAACACGGCCGTCATTTATCGCGCGCACGGCCTGATTGAAATTGACGCCGACGCGCCGCAGCTGATCGGTCATGTCCACGATCGCCGGCCGCAACGCCTCTGACGCGATAGGCAGATACCCGGCCTCTGCCCGCACAAGACGCCGCACGACCTCGCTGACGGTAACGCCGTCCCGCTCCGCAATGGCTTTAAGGTTGGCCAGCTCGTCAGCCGAAAATCGGATGTGCGTCACCTCGCCGTAGCGCCGTGACGCGTTCTGTACCGCTGCTTTCTGGGCGCCTGCATCCATCTCTCAAGCCCGCTTGCGGGCGCTAAGGCCCGACAGGGCCGCGCCGCCTATTTTGTGTGTATCACAAAATAGGCTATCCTGCCAATAAAAAGAAGATTGGAAAAGGACAAAGCCGACGTTCCTTTCTCACCAGCCCAGTTGTCAACCGCAGCGGGCCGGTCGCGATGTGTTTCCATCGTGACTTGATGTAGTGTGTCTATGATGCGTTGAGGACTGATGCGTAGTCGGAAATGCGTAGTCGGAAATGCGCAGTCGATGGGCCACCGGACCTATTCCTTCGCTGCAGATAGCAGCTGTGCAAAAACCGCACCGTGAACGAGCTCTTATTGGTGCGCGCCTGGGTTGCCAAACCAGTCTTCCCCGTTGACTATGTCACCATGTCTCTACCGTGATATTGTTCCATGTTGACTTGTTTCCATGTTAACATGGAAACAAGGAGACAACGCCGGAACGAGGCCCCCATGATCATCTCCGCTGCGATCCCAAAGGGCGGCACTGGCAAATCGACGATGCTGCGTGCCCTCGCATCCGTCGCGCTGCATCGGGGTTATTCGGTCACTCTTATCGATGGCGATCGGCGGCAGAACATGAATCGCTGGTTCCAGATGCTGGGCGACGCTGGCAATTGTCCTGACACGCTCCAGATAGTGAGCGCGATGACCCCGCAGGAAATCCTTCGCGCAGCAGCCACTCACAACGGTGAACGCTCGGTCGTCTTGATCGATACGGAAGGCACCACAAACGATAACCTGATGGCCGGGCTCTTCGCCGCCGATATTGTCGTCGTGCCGATCTATTTTGCGCTGGATGATGTGACCGCCGCCATCCAGATCACCGACCACTACATCCCGCTGGCGGTCGAGAGCCGGGGTAGACCGCTGCCTGCGATATTCGTGCTGACCAAGCAGACCATCATCGATAGCAGGGCGCGAGCCCTGACCGAACTGCGCGCCATCATCCAGGCCAATGGCACGCCCATTGCAGAACATGTCCTGCACAATCGTGTTGCCTACCGCGACCTTCAGACCGGGCAGACCCTTTACAGCCATGGGGTGCCTGATGCGAAGGCGGTTGCCGAGAGCGAAGGGGTCTTTGATGACCTTCTGCAAACCTTCATCGAAGCCACAAGGAACGCGGCATGAGTGGAGAAACCGTGCCGAAACCCGGTGACGACAAGAAAGCCCGCATGATGAAGGCGATCTCCACGCAGCCGCCAGCGCTGCCCAGCATGTTCATCCCACCGAAGGCCGAGCCGTCAGGGATCAAAGAGCAAGCTGCGCCACAGATGCAGGAGCCGTCCCCGGCAGTTGGGCCCGATTTCCGTAAGCTGCTGCGGCAGGGTCAGAAAAAGGACCCCATCGCCGGAAAGAAGATTCGCGAGGAGGAGATGATCCGCTGCGGCTACTACCTGACGGCTGCGGAGCAGCGGCAGTTCAAATTGCTGGCGATCAGCAACGGCCACAGCATGACCGAACTGCTGCGAAAGGCTGTCCAGGACTATATCCGCATTCATAAGCACAAACTGCCGAAGGAATAATCGGCAGTTTGGAGTAGCTGTCTCTTGCTGTAGCGGGTGATGTTCGTGGCTCTTTTGCGACGCGCAAAAAAAGGGCCCGCGACGGAGTGTTCCGTCGCGGGCCCTAAGACGTGTTGCCTACTTGGGTTGGTTGAGGTGTTTCAGCACCTGGCCGAAGATTGTGTCTCGCACCGGACGCCCGCTGGCTGCCGCTTTGTCGTCGGCCAGCTTTGCGGCCAGTTTGGGCGACAGCGGCATGAAGTCGAAGCCGTGTGCGATGGCTGCGCAGCGAAGATCCTCAAGCGTTTCGAACGCGCGATCGCGGGTGCCGAGCCAAAGACCGGGCTCGTCGGTTTCTTCGTGCGGGAATGCTTGCAGGAAGTAGGTCCCAAGTGGTGGGTCGTAGCCTATGACAGCGTCTGGATCCGAGCGGCCCTGTCCGATGACGGTGCCAGTGACAGTGATAGTATAGCGGCTCATTGCAACCTCCTTTTGCCGGTGGGGAGCCGGGGCCCCGGCGGGGGGCGCCCCCGCGGGCAACGGGGGGGTGGTACAGGGGGGGCCGGGTATGTTTTTTCCCCCCCCCCGGGGGGGGGGGGGTTGCGCCAGGAACA
>NZ_JAMYRK010000135.1:0-5720 GCF_040321335.1 Mesorhizobium sp. M0437 | reverse complement strand
CCCCGGTGGAATCCGGCCGTTTCACCAAAATGATCGGCACCGCGCTGTTGGCCATGGCGGTGCTGCTGGTCGGCTTCGCGGCCTTCGCCGCCGCACTGCCGGCGCTGCCCGGACGGGTCGTCGACAATGCCGGCATCATCGATGCCGCGACCGAGGCGGCGCTGACGCAGAAGCTTGCCGAGTTCGAGACCAAAGGGTCCGACCAGATCGTCGTCGCGACCATTCCCAGCCTCGACGGCGAGGAGATCGAGCCTTACGCCAACCGGCTGTTCCGCGCCTGGAAACTGGGCCAGGCGAAGGAGAACAACGGCGTCCTGCTTCTGGTGGCGCCGAACGACCGCAAGATGCGCATCGAAGTCGGCTATGGGCTGGAAGGCACGCTGACCGACCTGCACACCAAGCTGATCATCGAAAACGACATGGTGCCGGCCTTCCGTGCCGGCGATTTCTCAGGCGGCATCAGCAAGGCCGTCGACGACATGATCATGGTGCTGGAAGGCAATCCCGAAGAACTGGAGGCGCGCGGCAAGCGCAATCCGGCGAATGACAATCCTGTCGATCCCATCTTCATGCTGTTCATCGTCCTGTGGGCGACGATGTTCTTCGGCGGCTTGGCAATGGCGTTCCTGCCGCCGATCTTCGGCACGAAGCTGTCGCCGGGCGTGTACAAGTGGCTGGGCATGACGTTCCGCTACGGCCGTGGGCCAGCTTCGTCATCTTCCGGCGGCGGTAGCTGGACATCCGGGACCTCGTCAGGCAGTGGCTGGTCGTCTGGAAGTTCCGGCAGCGGTTGGTCGTCCGGAAGTTCGGGCGGCGGGTTTTCAGGCGGCGGCGGCTCGTCCGGCGGCGGCGGTTCTTCAGGAAGCTGGTGAGACATCAATCATGGCAACACGACCGATCAGCCCCGAGGATCATGAGCGCATCGCCGATGCGATCCGCGCTGCCGAATCAAAGACCGACGGCGAGATCTACTGCGTCGTGGCGCATGCCAGCGACAGCTATTTCTTCCCGGCCGCTTTCATGGCGATGCTCAGCATGCTCGTCGTCAGCCTCGCCGTCGGTTACGGGCTGGAAGCCTGGTGGCTGTCGATCCGCTTGCCGCATTTCGTCATCGCCGAGCTTCTGGCGCTTGCCAGTGTGCTCATCCTGTTGTGGGCATTGCCGGCACTGCGCATCCATTTGGTGCCGAGGCGGCTGCGCTACCAGGCCGCCCACGCCAATGCGATGAAGCAGTTCCTCGCCCGCAACGTCCACCGCACCACGGCGCGCACTGGCGTGCTGGTGTTCGTCTCGATTGCCGAGCGCTACGCCGAGGTGGTCGCCGACAGCGGCATCGATTCTCGTGTCGGCCAGCATGTCTGGGACGGTGTCGTCCGCGACCTTACGGCGCATGCCGGCGACGATCGGCTTGCCGAGGGGTTCGTCAAGGCGATCCAAGCAGTCGGTGGGGTACTGGCCGAGCATTTTCCGGTCTCGACCGGCGACAGCAACGAACTGGACGACCATCTGGTCGAGATTTGATCTCGCCAAAAGCGGTTTCGCAGCGTCTCAAGGACGCACCGTCCGGCTGTGTGAAAGCATCGCGGCGGTTGACCGGACTCTTGCAATCGGGCGCGGCGGGTTTATGGTTAACCAATCATGAATACGCTGAGCATCGACATCAGGAAAGCCGAACCGCGCGATGCAGCCGCCATCGCCGACGTGCATCTCGAGGCCTGGCGCGGCGCCTATTCAGGCATCATCCCGCACCGCACGCTGACATCGATGATCAACCGCCGCGGCGCCGACTGGTGGGCGAATGCCATTCGCCGCGCTGCCACCGTCCTGGTCGTCGAAATCGGCGGCAAAATTGCCGGCTATGCGACGATCGGCAAGAACCGCGCCCGCGAACTCAGGCAGCAGGGCGAGATCTACGAACTTTACCTGCGGCCGGAATATCAAGGCATCGGGCTCGGCAGCCGGCTGTTCTCGGCCGCGCGGGCACGGCTGGCCGACCATGGCCTGAAAGGCATGGTGGTCTGGGCGCTGGAAGACAATCAGAACGCACTTGCCTTCTATGCCGGCGCCGGTGGCCGCGATGTTGCCGAAGGCGTCGAGATCTTCGAGCAGAAGGCGCTGAAGAAGGTCGCTTTCGTCTGGGAATGACGGCCAGCGCATGATCCGGCCGGTTTTCGGTTAGGACGGTCTCCCCGTACCATTCGCCGCATTGCACCATTCGCCGTCGCCCGCTATCGATCTGCAATCGAGAGAGGGATAAAGCGATGCGTATCGAAGCGATTGCCAGCGGAAAGAACCCGCCCGAGGACGTCAACGTCATAATCGAGGTGCCGATCGGCGGCGAGCCGATCAAGTACGAGATGGACAAGGAGGCCGGCACGCTGTTCGTCGACCGCTTCCTGCACACTTCGATGCGCTATCCCGGCAATTACGGTTTCGTACCACACACGCTGTCGGGCGACGGTGACCCGATCGACGTATTGGTCTGCAACACGCGCGCGCTGGTGCCAGGCTGCGTCATCAATGTGCGGCCGATCGGCGTGCTGGTGATGGAGGACAATGCGGGCCAGGACGAGAAGGTCATCGCTGTGCCTTCGCCCAAGCTGACCTTGCGCTACGAGGACGTCCACGAATACACGCAATTGCCCGACATCACCCGCCAGCAAGTGCAGCACTTTTTCGAGCACTACAAGGATCTCGAACCCGGCAAATGGGTCAAGATCGAAGGCTGGTACGATGCGGCCTATGCCAAGAAGATGATCGTCGAGGCAATCGAGCGGGCCAGGCGCAAGTAATTATCGGGCGCAAATAATCAGTTGTCGACGCGGCCGAAAGCGGGCGCGTCGCCCAGCACCTCACGCTTGTCCTTGCCGCAGGCGAAGGTGCGTGCCTTCTCGTCGGCAAGCTTGCGCGCCTGATCGTTGGCGGCGGGATTGCCGGTGGCGAGCACAAGGCCGATCGTGCAGCCTTCGTGGGCGTCAGGCTGGGCAACCTTGGCCACAATCAGCACTTCCGTCGACTTGTTCTCGCCCTCGGTATCGCTGATCGAGCGACGATGAATGACGGCGAACGGAATGGCAGTTTTGCCGTTGGTTTCGATCCGCCACTCGACCTTGGGTCCAGCCGAATTGAGGCCGGAAAAGCTTTCCCAGACCGTGGTCATATCGCCAGGTGGAAAGCCGTAGAACAGCGATTCCCGCGCATCGTCGTAGGAAACCAGCACCGGGTAGCCGCGGTAGCCCGAACAGGCGAGATCGGCCCAGTCGCCGTTGCCTTCTTCCGCTTGGGCATAGGTGACGCAGTCCTTCTCCCAATCGAGATCGGTATAGACGCTGGATATGTCGCCGGCCCGGGCCGCCTGGCAGAAACCGGCGAGGGCAAGCGGGATCAAGAGAGCGCGCATGGCGGAACAACTCAGTTCAGGGGGCGCAGCGTACCGTCAAATTTAGCAGCAGCCTAGAGGAAGTCAGGCTGCGCACAGTGGTCTGGCAAAACGGAACACTATTTCTTCAAACTTGCCTCTATCAGAAGATCGGCGTTGCGGGCCACCGACTGCGCCGGTCCGCCGGCACCGAACAGCTGGCCGCTAATATAGGCGCCCTCGATCAGCAGCAGCAGCCCGTCGCCCAGCGTCTCGGCGTCGCCGGCGCCCATCGCCGCCGCCATGGCGCGCAGGCGGCGGCGCAGTTCCTGCTTATTGGCCTCACTCACGACGCGGGCCGGATGGCCATGTTCGGGATATTCGACCGCGGCATTGGTCATGCCGCAGCCGCGATAGTCGGGCCTTTGCGTACGCTTGCCGACACGCGTCAGGAAGGCGACGATCTGCGCGCGCGGATCGCCGGGATGGGCATCCACCGCCTCGTCGAAACGCTCCCAGAATTCGAGGTCATAGTGCCGGAGGTAGGATGCGGCCAGCTCGTCCTTGGACGGAAAGCTGCGGTAGAGGCTGGGCTTGGTGACGCCGGCACGCCGCACGATCTCGTCGACGCCGATCGCCCTGATGCCTTGCCGGTAGAACAGATCGCGCGCCACCTGGAGAATCCGTTCGGCGGCGCGAGGCGGCGGTGCGTCATTCGCCTTGATCGTTGGTTCAATGCTTTTCATGCCTGGTCTGCCGATTAGCTGGTTGACAATGTTACAGGTCGGTACGTATGTTTCGCGCTCCTGCAACGTACCGGTCAGTAACATGATAGCTCAATCCCGCCCGTTTGGCCAGCGCTACGCTTTCGTCGTGGTCGCCGTCATCTTCCTTTGCCTGCTGATCGCAGCGGGCCTGCGTTCGGCGCCGGCAGTCATGATGCTGCCGCTGGAGAACAGTTTCGGCTGGCGGCGCGACGTGGTGTCGCTGGCGGCGGCCACCGGCATCTTCCTCTATGGCCTGACCGGGCCGTTTGCCGCGGCGCTGATGGAGCGGATCGGGCTGCGCCGCACCTTGCTTGCCGCGCTGCTGTTGATGTCGGGATCGACCGCGCTCAGCCTGTTGATGACCAAACCGTGGCATCTGCTCCTCACCTGGGGCGTGTTTTCCGGCGTCAGCTCGGGCGCCGTCGCCACCGTGCTCGGCGCGACCATCGTCAACCGCTGGTTCAAGACCAATCGCGGCTTGGTGATGGGACTGATGTCGGCGTCCAGTGCCACCGGGCTGCTGGTCTTCCTGCCGCTGCTCGCCTCGCTCGCCCAGTCGGGCGGCTGGAAGCCGGTCGCCATCGCCATTGCCGTGGCCACCGCCTGCCTGGTGCCGCTGGTCTATATGCTGGTGCCGGAGCGCCCGGCGTCGATCGGCATGGTCCGCTATGGCGCCGATGCCGACGACGTGCCGCCGGTGCCGCCAGCCTCGCAAGGCAATTTCCTTTCGCATACATTGAGCACGCTGCGCCGCGCCGCCGGCACGCGCGTCTTCTGGTATCTGTTCGCCACCTTCTTCGTTTGCGGCTTCACCACCAACGGGTTGGTCGGCACGCATCTGATCGCCTTTTGCGGCGATATGGGCATCGGCGAAGTGCAGGCCGCAGGCCTGCTCTCGATGATGGGCATCTTCGACCTTATCGGCACGACGCTGTCGGGCTGGCTCACCGACCGTTTCGACCCGTGCAAGCTGCTCGGCGTCTATTATGGCATTCGCGGCCTGTCGCTGATCTATCTGCCCTATTCCGGCTTCTCGGCGACCAGCCTGATCATCTTCGCGGTGCTTTACGGACTGGACTGGATCGCCACCGTGCCGCCGACGCTCAGGCTTTCCAACGAGGCGTTCGGCGACCGCAGCGGGCCGATCGTCTTCGGCTGGATCGTCGCCGGCCATCAGGTGGGTGCGGCAACGGCGGCCTTTTTCGGCGGCACCATGCGCGAGCTTCAAGGCAATTACGAGCTTGCCTTTCTGATTGCCGGCATGACGGCAATAGCCGCTGCCTGCATCTCGCTGCTGATCAACACCACCCGCCCGGCCTTTGATCCGGAACCGCAGGCGGCGTAGGGCGCAATCGGCCGTGCTAATCTCCCCCCTTGAGGGGGAGATGGCCGCGAAGCGGCCAGAGGGGGTCGGTCCAACCGGGCTCGGCCCCTTATCGCAGGCGCAAGAGGTCGGTGCTCCATCCGAGACGACCCCCTCTGTCGCCTTCGGCGACATCTCCCCCTCGAGGGCAGGGGAATCGCATATGGCGATTTTGGGGTTGAGTTTAGGCTGAGAAAGGATTCTTTGGAGAGGCAGTTGAGCGAAGGAGCGA
>NZ_JAMYRK010000134.1:0-5751 GCF_040321335.1 Mesorhizobium sp. M0437 | reverse complement strand
GGGCCACTCTCGTCGGCCGAGTTGATGCTCCAGCCAGTATCGCCTTGCCGACCAGCATGAGTTCGCCGTTAGCAATCCATCGTCGCGAGCCGAGACCGAGGTAAAAAGCGCGTGTTATCGACTATGTAGCTGACGCTCCCGCTGACGCAGGGTTCCCGCCATTGCCTCGAGGACTACCTCGAAATGAAATACCTCTGCACGGGCGGCATCTGAAGCATGGGCTTGCAGGGCTCGCAGACCGGTAAACCAGCGAGCCATCTCCAAATATGTGAATTGTGGATTGCTCCTCGACGGGAGCTGAGGGGCGGCTCCGCAAGCCTTACGACGCTCTTTGCGAGCCGTAGCTGCCGAGCTGGCAAAAGGCCGGGCTACGTCGCGCCAGCGCAATCGGCGCGCAGAAAATTAGGCCTACCCGCTCCGGGACCGCGGACCTCGTCAGCTTCTCGTAAGTATGCCCGAGTAGGTTGCTCAGCTGATCTGTGGACGTGAGGCTAGCGTGAACCGGCACAAATTTGACCTATCCAATGTAACAGGTTGGCGGCAGGTGCAGCCCCCGGCATCTCAAGAGCAAGCGGCACAGGCCGGGCAAGAGGGCTTTGAGCAGCGCTCGGGCGAGGCGCGCCAAGCCGCTGCCCAAATTCCCGCCCCCGGCGTTCCGGCTCTGCCAGACCCGTTCCATCCTCATCCGTCTCAGGGAGACCTGAGCCTCATCGAAGGCGCGGCCCCATGGGAAGCGCAGCCCATGATGCAAGGGAGCGGACAAGAACACGCCGCGGCGCCGTACGCCGGAGGCAGTGGGTCGATGCTAGGTGCCTCGGTGCTGCAGCCGGGTCACTCAACGGCGCGCCATCATCATGCGCCGGATTCGTCAGTGGGTGATCTGAATCCTTCCGCACCGTTCGAGTTGCGTGACCATGCTCGTTCCGCCGTGCCGGCGGCGGTGCAGCCAGATCCTCCAATAGTGGTCTCCGACGGTCGCGGCTGCAAGCGTCCTCTTTATTCCAACGATGCGACCGTTGTCGAAGGGCTGAGGTCACTCTACGCGGGTAAGGCCAAGGAGGACACGGTCAAGCGCCATGTAAATTCTCTTTACGGCTTTGGTCGTTGGCTCTTTAAAAATAACAAGCCGGGATTTGCTGCTCGGCTTCACGAGGAGTCGCTGGATGAAGATCTCAAGGAGTACGAGAGCAGTGGTGGCTCCTCGACTGTGGCTGTGGCACTGCGTCGTCTCAGAGAGTCGGCGGGCGGAGTGCCAATGGTGGGCCGCGCTGTCCTGAATCCCGACCCTGCCGACGCCGTGCTCATCAAAGAGTACAAAGCGGCTCTCATCAAAGAGTACAAGGGAGCGCCTGCGACCGGGCCGAATCGCCAAACCATTCACGACTATGGAGCTACTCTTAGACGTTTCAGTGAATACCTGGTTGAAAACAACAAGCCGGGGATTGCGGCTCGGCTTCACGAGGAGTCGCTGGATGAAGATGCCAAGCGCTATAAGGACTCCAGTGGTGACCGGAGGATCATTGCACTAGCTCATCTCCGGAAGTTCCTGCCGTCCGCCGCACTCGGGCGCGAAATTGCCCTTGCTGCTCGTCCGGAAGACGCAGTCGGCATGGAGGCTCGTGCCATTGGGGACGCCGCTGCGCAGCACAGCGGGCCGCAGAAGGCATTGGGTCGGCCAGAGAAGCTCCCTGGGGAAGCTAATGAAGACGCCGCTGTTCTGCCATCGTCTTTCGTACCAACTGGGCACCATCACCAAGCCTCGGATCCCGCAGAGTCCTTTCGTCCCCTGATCTGGCGCGACGGCGACCAGCGCGCGCCGGACGAGCGGATCGCTGCACAGGACAGGAGCAACCTGCTACCAAGCGAGGAGGTGCCACTGAGGCCACCGGAATTCGCTCCGCCCAGCTTGCGGGCGGGGAATTCCGCCTCGCCAGAGCTCTTTCCTGAGGGGATGTCCCCCGCGGTCGAAGGGTTTTTTGGTGTTTTCGGCGACCCCAGCGGGCGGGTGCTCGGCGCATTGCAATTGCTAGGCGACGAACATATCCAGAGGGATTACCAGCTCCTGGAGCAGGAGTTGCAGGGGAACAATCCAGAACTCGCCGCCCGGACGCGGTTCGTGGATCCCCTCGTAGCCAATTATCATCTGCGCTTGGGCTCCGAGAGCGACAAGCTAAGCGCATTCCAGCGCATCGTCCATAATCAGAACGGTAACGACACAGCCGACTTCCTGTTCGTGCCAGTGAGCGATGGCGGTAAGACTCTTGCGGAGCGCGGCAAACATTGGTCGCTGCTGTTCGTTGATCGCAGCGACCGGGAACGGCCGGTTGCCTATCATTATGACTCCGTCAGCGGATGGCATGACAAGCTTGCAAAACACCTCGCAGAAAGGCTGGGCGCCAGCCTGGAGACCCGCGTGGACTTACCCCGCATCGCCCAGCAGAGCAACGAGTGGGATTGCGGAGTCTACGTGGTGGACGGCACGCGGGCGCTGGTTGGGCGATTGCAAAGATGGCAGCCAGACCAGCCAGACCTGAACCTCAACAACCTCGTCGTCAATCGGCAGGCACTACAAACCCGACTCATGGGTGACGATACATCTGGAACGGCAAATTATCTCACGAACTTTGAACTCATGGACCGACAGGCGCGAGACGCGGTTAAGGAAAGCCCCGTTGGGACGTTTCACCAGCGGATCAAGCGGCTCGGCCAGTCAGCGCGAGCGTTGCACGACAGAGCCCTGGCTCCAGTCGCGCCGGACCAAGGCAACCCAGACTCGGTGTTCGTACGGGACGTTGTTCCCGGGGAAACACGCCATCATCATGCGCCGGATTCGTCAGTGGTTGATCTGAATCCCCCCGCACCGTTCGAGTTGCGTGACCATGCTCGTTCTATGCCGGCGGCGGTGCAGCCAGATCCTCCAGTAGTGGTCTCCGGTCGCGACAAGCGTCCTCTTTATTCCAACGATGCGACCGTTGTCGAAGGGCTGCGGTCAGCACTCTATGCCGGTAAGGTCGGGGAGCGCACGGTCACGGACCATGTAAATTCTCTTCTCGGCTTTGGTCGTTGGCTCTTTGATAATAACAAGCCGGGATTTGCTGCTCGGCTTGACGATCCGTTGCTGGATCAGGATCTCAAAGAGTACCAGCGCGAGAGTGGCTCCTCGAACGTGGCTAGAGCACTGGGTCGTCTCAAAGAGTCGGCGGGCGGAGCGCCAATGGTGGGCCGCGCTGCCCTGAATCCCGACCCTGTCGACGCCGAGCTCATCAGAGATTACAAAGCGGCTCTCATCAAAAAGTACGAGGCAGAGCCTGCGACCGGGCCGAATCCCAAAACCACTCAGGACTATGCGGCTACTCTTAGACGTTTCAGTCAATACCTGCATGAAAACAACAGGCCGGGGATTGCGGCTCGGCTTTACGAGGAGTCGCTGGATGAAGATGCCAGGCGTTATTTGGACTCCAGTGGTAACCGGTGGATCAGTGCACTAGCTCATCTCCGGAAGTTCCCGCCGTACGCCGCACTCGGGCGCGAAATTGCCCTTGCTGCTCGTCCGGAAGACGCAGTCGGCATGGAGGCTCGTGCCATTGGGGACGCCGCTGCGCAGCACAGCGGGCCGCAGAAGGCATTGGGTCGGCCAGAGAAGCTCCCTGGGAAAGCTAAGCAGCTGAGCGAGATCGGCAATTCAGGCGCTCGCGTGCTGATGCAGGCCCCCACCCATCAAGTGGGTGCATTGCCATGGGAGGCGCAGCCCATGATGCTGGGGGACGAGCACCTGGCACCGCATACCGGAGGCAGTGGGTCGATGCTGGGTGCCTCGGTGCTGCAGCCGGGTCACTCAACGGCGCGCCATCATGATGCGCCGGATTCGTCAGTGGTTGATCTGAATCCCCTCGCACCGTCCGATTTGCGTGACCATGCTCGTTCTGTGCCGGCGGCGCCTGCCGGGCCAGCGTTCGCCAGGGCTGAGGAGACGCCCTCCGCGGTTGGCGAGGCCGCGGTGGCCGAAAGGTGGGCTCGGTTGCAAAAGCAAATGGACGAACCAGTGCATGATCCCGGCCCTCGGGTGGATACATCGCCATGGGAGGCGCAACTCATGGTGCAAGGGAGCGGACAAGAACACGCCGCGGCGCCCTACGCCGGAGGCAGTGGGTCGATGCTGGGTGCCTCGGTGCTGCAGCCGGGTCACTCAACGGCGCGCGATTCGTCAGTGGTTGATCTGAATCCCCCCGCACCGTTCGAGTTGCGTGACCATGCTCGTTCTGTGCCGGCGGCGCCTGCCGGGCCAGCGTTCGCCAGGGCTGAGGAGACGCCCTCCGCGGTTGGCGAGGCCGCGGTGGCCGAAAGGTGGGCTCGGTTGCAAAAGCAAATGGACGAACCAGTGCATGATCCCGGCCCTCAAGTGGATACATCGCCATGGGAGGCGCAACTCATGGTGCAAGGGAGCGGACAAGAACACGCCGCGGCGCCCTACGCCGGAGACAGTGGGTCGAGGCTAGGTGCCTCGGTGCTGCAGCCGGGTCACTCAACGGCGCGCCATCATGATGCGCCGGATTCGTCAGTGGTTGATCTGAATCCCCCCGCACCGTCCGAGTTGCGTGACCATGCTCGTTCTGTGCCGCCGGCGGTGCAGCCAGATCCTCCAATAGGGGTCTCCGGTCGCGACAAGGGTCCTCTCTATTCCAACGATGCGACCATTGTCGAAGGGCTGAGGTCAGCATTGGAGAGCACGGTCAAGCGCCATGTAAATTCTCTTCTCGGCTTTGGTCGTTGGCTCTTTGATAATAACAGGCCGGGATTTGCTGCTCGGCTTCACGAGGAGTCGCTGGATCCGGATCTCAAGGAGTACGAGAGCAAGAGTGGCTCCTCGGACGTGGCTAGAGCAGTGGGTCATCTCAAGACGTGGGCGGGCGGAGCGCCAGTGCTGGACCGCGCCGCTGTCCTGAATAATCCCGACCCTGCCGACGCCGCGCTCATCAGAGATTACACAGCGGCTCCCATCAAAGAGTACAAGGCAGCGCCGAGCGGGCCGAATCCCGCTACCATTCAGACCTATGGATCTGCTCCTAGACGTTTCAGTGAATACCTGGTTGAAAACAAAAAGCCGGGGATTGCGGCTCGGCTTCACGAGGGGTCGCTGGATGAAGATGCCAAGCGCTATAACAACTCCGGTGGGATCAGTGCACTAGCTCATCTCCGGAAGTCCGAACTCGGGCGCGAGCTCCCTGGGAAAGCTAATGAAGACGACGCTGTTCCGCCATTGTCTTTCGTGCCAACTGGGCCCCATCACCAAGCCTCGGATCCCGCAGGGTCCTTTCGTCCCCTGAGCTGGCGCGACGGCGACCAGCGCGCGCCGGACGAGCGGATCGCTGCACAGGACAGGAGCAACCAGCTACCAAGCGAGGAGGTCCTCATCAACCGTGAGCATGATACAGCGGAGTTGAGACCAGCGAAGAGGCAAAGGACCCCGAACAGTCGTCTGCAGGACGTTGCCACTGAGCCGCAGCTGAGCGAGATCGGCAATTCAGGCGCTCGCGTGCTGATGCAGGCCCCCACCCATCAAGTGGGTGCATTGCCATGGGAGGCGCAGCCCATGATGCAAGGGAGCGGACAAGAACACGCCGCGGCGCCGTATGCCGGAGGCAGTGGGTCGAGGCTAGGTGCCTCGGTGCTGCAGCCGGGTCACTCAACGGCGCGCCATCATCATGCGCCGGATTCGTCAGTGGTTGATCTGAATCCCCCCGCACCGTCCGA
>NZ_JAMYRK010000133.1:0-5806 GCF_040321335.1 Mesorhizobium sp. M0437 | reverse complement strand
CGAAAGCCGATATCGGCGTCCGCGCCAAACTCTTCCCTGAGCCGCCGGAACAGTTTCAGCGTGAATTGCGACAGCCGGATGTTTTCCGGGATCGAGAACTGCTGGCGGATTGAGGCGCAGGACAGCGTGGTCGCGGCGCGGGAAAATTGCGGGTCGCGCTCGACAAGCGCGATCGAGCCCGAAAACCCTTCCTCGCGCAGATAATAGGCGACCGAGGAGCCGACGATGGCTCCGCCGATGATGACGATGTCGTAATGCACCTTTTGGCCCTTCCGATCTGAACCGCCGCGTCACGCCGCCGGCAGGATGATCTCGAAGCGCGTGCCGCTCGCCGAGTCAACCAGCCGGATCGTGCCATCATGCGCTTTCAGGAGGGCCAGCACGATGCCGAGGCCCATGCCGGTGCCGCCGGAATCGCGGCGCGTGGTGAAGAACGGCTCGAAGATGCGGCCTCGGTTGCTGGGCGAAATGCCGGCGCCGTCGTCGTCCACCACAATGGTGGCCTTGCCGTCCGCGCTTGCGGCCGTGATCGAAACCAGCGTTGCGCCGTGCCGCGCCGAATTGTCGATGAGATTGGCCAGCACGATCGCCGCGTTTTCGGCCGATATGCGCAGACCGATCTGGGCGCCCGCCTCGAGGCGCAGCGCCAGCCTGTGGTCGGCCGGCAGCAGCGCCAGTGCAGCAGTGAGCGACGTGTTTTCGCCGCTCGGTTCGAGATTTTCGGCGCGCGCCAGGTCGAGCAGGCGGCGCACCAGAAGGTTGAGCCGGCCGGCATCGGTGACGATATTGTCCGAAAAACGCCGCCGCTCGGCCTCGTCCATCGCGCTGCCCGAATCGCGCAGCAGTTCGGCGGCCCCCTGGATCGCCGTCAGCGGCGATTTGAGCTCGTGCGAGACGTGGGTGGCAAAGGTCTGGATGCCGTCGGAGCGTGCGTGCAGCTTTTCGGCCATGTCGAGGAAAGCAGCAGAGAGTTCACCCATTTCGCGCGTGCCGTGGTGATCGAGCGGCCTGATCGCCGCGCGGTCGCCGGCGGCGATGCGTTTCGTGCGTTCCATCAGCGCATAGATCGGACGGCTGACGGCGCGCAGGAAGACCAGCCCGATCAGCAGCGCGCCGCCGAGGATGGCGATTGCCGCCAGCGCCACCTTGCCGCGCTCGCCATAGAGATGCTTGACGATGTTGTTCGGCGTCCGCGACAGATAGACGACGCCGGCGACCTTGCCGGAGACCGCAACCGGCATGGCCACGAAGACGCGAACCTTGGTGCCGCGGCTGACCGAATAGAGCGGCGGCGACGGCTGGTCGGGAACCCGCAGCCTGAGCGCGCTGGCGTAGCGGCCGGCAAGCGCTGCGCGAACCTCTTCGACAGCCGCGAGCGACAGGCCGGCCTCCTCACGGCCGGCGATGACCACGCCTCTGGGATCGAGCAGCCGGAAGCCGGCGAGCGTGGTCTTCTGCGTCTCGGCAAGAATGCCCGACAGGCGTGCGCCGATTGAAGCGAAGGCGGGATCGGCGCTGGCCGCGGTGGCCGCGGGCCGGGTCGGCAGGATCCCGTCGGACGCAAGATCGAGGCCCGGTTCGATCGGCTGGTAGGGAGAGGCCCGATCGCTGGTGTTGGGTGAAGGCACGGGTGCGCCTAGCTTTTCCGGGGCAATGCCGGCCTCGCGAACCTCTTGCGCATAGATCGCGCCAAGGGCGGCGCCTTGGGCGATCAGCTCGGCCTCGGTCTGCCGGATCAGCTGGTTCTCGTAGAGCCGGAAGAAAAACAGGCCGGCCAGCGGCAGCGCCATCACCATGATCAGGATGGCGATGACGACCGTGGCGAGGCGAGGCCGCCATTTGCTGCCAATCAGTCCTTGGGCGCTCACGCGCCGCATCCGCCCAGCCGAAAACCGACGCCGTGCACGGTCTCGATCGCATCGACGCAGCCGACGGCCGCCAGCTTGGCGCGGATATTGCGGATGTGGCTGTCGACGGTGCGGTCTGCGACATGGATATTGGCCGCATAGGCGTTGGCCATCACCATGTCGCGGCCAAGCACATGCGCCGGCCGCGCCAAAAAGCCTTTCAGGATCGCGAATTCGATCGACGTCAGCGCCAGCGGCTTGCCGTCGAAGCTGGCTGTATGGCTTGCCGGAACCAGCAACAGTCTGCCATGCGAGAATTGCCGGTCGTCGGCTGGTTCCGGCGTGGGCCGAGCGCGGCGCAGAATGACGTTGACGCGGGCGACCAGCTCGCGCGGGCTGAACGGCTTGATGACATAATCATCGCCGCCCATCTCCAGCCCGAGCACGCGGTCGATCTCTTCATCACGCGCGGACAGGAACAGCACCGGCAGGTCGGATGTGTGGCGCAGCCGCCGGCACACTTCCAGCCCGTCCATTTCCGGCATGCCGATGTCGAGCACGACGAGATCGGGCGCATGGCGCTCTATCGCCTGCAAGGCAGCCGCGCCGTCCGGCACCGCCAGCGTTTTCATGCCGGCCTTTTCCAGCGCGAAGCAGATGATTTCGCGAATGTGCGGGTCGTCGTCGGCGACCAGTATGTGGTGCGGCATCAAATCAGCGGCCCGGCATGAAGGGTTCGGACATCGGAGGAACCACGAACGGGCCACGCCTGTTGAGGGCGCGGTTGAGCCGCCAGTCGCGAAAGCTCCAGCCCCGCCAGTTCTCCTGGCCGGCGCGGAAGCGTGCTTCGTCCTGTGCATACCAGCCGGCGAGTTCGCGGATGGAGGCATCCTCCGCGGAAACCGTCCTGCTCTGGTGCTGGACGAAGCGATCGAGCGCCGGCAAGGCGCCGGGCCCGAGCGAGCGCAGGTACCAGACGTCGAGCTGGGTGCCTTGGCCGGTCATTTCGAAGCAATGGTCGACATTGTAGTTGGCGATCAGCGCGGCAAAGTTGATGAACGAGCAGGCATAGAGCGTCGCCGATAGCGTCAGAAGATTGGCGGCAAGCAGCCATTCGTTGGACTTTTCGCGCGCGATGCGGGCCATGATCAGGACAAGGCCTGCCGCCACCAGCCCCATCCAGACGAACGCAGCGACACGCCAATAGGTCAGCGCATAGATACCGATATAGAGATCGAGCCGCAGGATCGACGAGATCACCAGGAGGATGTTCTGCGCCACCCAGGCATAAACCAGCCGGCGGATGAGCGGATCGCCGGAGGTCGCGCTTCCCGGCCGCAGCGCCGCCAGCACGAAGCCGGCGGCCAGCAGCGCCGTGACGATCAGCGGATAGGCGCCGCGATGCGCGTAGGCGGCATAGGTCAGCCCGTCGGGAAGCGCGATGCCGCCCCACAGATAGGTGGCGTCGAGTGCGCTCTGCACCGCGAACAGGATGTTGAAGACGACGAGCGCCCGGAGGATAGCGGCCTTGCCGAAGACGATGTCCTCGATGGTGGTCCTGGTGGCCGGCGTCGCCGGTGCGCTGGCTGGCGACACCCTGCGGCGGCGGAGAAAACGCGGCAGGCGCGGCCGCAGAAAGGCCCAGACGCAGGCAAGCACGAACAGCCAGAAGGCGAGACGTGGCAGCTGGACGAGGTCGAGCAGTGCCATCAGGTCGATCAGCGAGAACCAATATTCGATGACCGGATTGGCGGCGCCGAACAGCGCGAGGAACACTGTGCCGAGGCTCAGCGGCATGACCCAGACGGCGATCGCCGCAAGGCGCACGCGCCGCCGGCCAAGCCGCCGCGCCGCCATGCGCCAGCGGAAGAAATCAAGGACGAGCCGAAATGGCGTTGCAACCAGGAACAGCGAGAGTTGGCCGGCAATGCGGGCAAGGCCGAGCCGCAACCGTCCGGCCAGTGAAAGCGCGAAGATGGCCGTCGCCGCCAGCGCGATCGAGACGGACAGTGCGCTGACATTTTCCACAAGCGGCAGCAGCGCCATGAACAGCGCAACCGGCTTGAACCAGAACCTGCCGTCGTTGAAGGCGCCGAGAGGATGGAGAGCCATGCTCGCCGCTGCAATCGCAACGCCGAACAGGAAAAGCGTGATGCCCGCCGGTTGGCCATAGAAGAAAAAATCGGCCAGTGCGACGAGCAGGACGGCAACGCCGAAGCGGTAGCAATAGCTCGGCGCCGCCGAGAGGAATACTATCATGATCGGGCTTTCTCGGCGGCTTTGATGCGGCCGGTGGGCGGGGATTTCCGGACGAAAGGGAGGAGGTTTACCGAAGTCCGGGCGGATCGACGAGCCACCAGCTTTCGCGGCGAAGCCGGTACGGCAGGGACCAACGGGAGTTCGTTTGCTCTTGCATGCCGCCCTTGTCGCATCCGGTCGGGTGGCAAGCGGGGCGGAGACGAGGAGATTTTCCGAAATTGCGTGCAGTTTTTATGCACGGCTTGCCTCGGCCGGCTGCAGACGGCATAGATCGGAGATGACCACCGAAAGCTACCGCCCGCGCCGCTCGGTGCTTTACGTCCCGGCTTCGAACGACAAGGCGCTGGCCAAGATCCAATCGCTGGCCTGCGATACCGTCGTCATCGATCTCGAGGACGCCGTCGCCCCGGCCGACAAGCCTTCCGCGCGCGAAAAGCTGGCGGCGATTTTCGCCGGCCGTTCCAACCGGCGCTGCGAGATGGTCGTGCGCATCAATGCGCTGTCGAGCGAGTGGGGCGGCGCCGACCTGCTGGCCGCGGCAAAATGCTCGCCCGACGCCATCCTGCTGCCCAAGGTCGACACGCCGCGCGACATTCTCGAGGCCGGCGACGTGCTCGACGACAATTTTATCGCCGACGAAGTCAAGCTATGGGCGATGATCGAGACGCCCAGGGCGCTGCTCAATATCGGGCCGATCGCTGAGCTCGGCCGCGATCCGGCCTCTCGACTGGCTTGTTTCGCTGCCGGAACGAATGACCTGGTCAAGGACACCGGAATTCTCGCCACGCCCGACCGGCGCTATCTCGTTCCATGGCTGATGCAAATGGTGCTCGCGGCGCGTGCCGGCGGCCTCGACCTGCTCGATGGCGTCTTCAATGATTTTCGCGATATGGACGGGTTTGCGCGCGAGTGCACGGAAGCGGCCGCCATGGGTTTTGACGGCAAGTCGCTAATCCATCCGGCTCAGATCGAAGCCGCGAACCGCGCCTTTGCACCGTCGCCCGAAGCAATAGCCGAAGCGCGCGCGGTCAAGGATGCCTTCGCGCTCGCCCAACATACCGGTAGGGCGGTAGTTGCGCTGAACGGCAAGATGGTCGAGCGGCTGCATCTGGCGCAGGCCGAAAAACTGCTGGCGAAGGCCGCCGCTGTTCGCGCATGACTAACGCAACTGACGACAGGATTGAAGAATGAAACTCTACCGTTTTCTGTCCGGTCCGGACGATTCCAGCTTCTGCCACAAGGTGACGGCGGCGTTGAACAAGGGCTGGCACCTGTTCGGCTCGCCGACCTATGCCTATGACCAGGAAGCCAAGACCATGCGCTGCGGCCAGGCCGTGGTGAAGGACATCGAGGGCCAGGAATACGGCCCCGACACCAAGCTCAGCGACTGGTAGGGAGGTTCGCTGAAGCGCTCGTCCTTCGTCATCCTGGGGCGTAGCAGTCGCGAAGCGACGTCGCGGAGTACCCTAGGATCCATGCCGTTACCTCTGCCGAAGGGCACGGCGGATCAGGATTAGTGTGATCTACCACCGATCGGGATAGCCCCGTTACCCAGAACGGGATGATGAGCGTTCGGTTCTGCACCGCCGGCGCACTGCATCACTATCACGGCATGATGGGGTGGACGGCGCCCGACGGCATCGGATGTGCCAGAATGAGTTCGTTGAGATCTCAAACAAGGGAGCCGTCCGTGGAACACC
>NZ_JAMYRK010000132.1:0-5869 GCF_040321335.1 Mesorhizobium sp. M0437 | reverse complement strand
CCCCCGCGCGCGGCGGCCCCCCCCCCCCCCCCCCCCCCGGGCCGCCCCGCCGGGGGGGGCCCCCCCCCCCGACGCAGCGATGCAGCGCGTCCTTGACCAGGCCGCTGCCGATGCCTTGTCCGGCATAGCGATGGTCGACGGCGAGTTGTGCAATCAACAGGCAGGGGATCGGATCGGGCGGCCGTCCGGTGCGGATGGCGCGCGGTGCGCTGTTTGGCTGGATCACGCCCGGCGCGAGGCCGTAATAGCCGACGACTGTTCCCTCATCGTGAACGACCAGGACGCGGGTAAAGCCGCGGACCTGGTTCGTTCGCGCGAAGCCGGCCAGCCAAGCATTGAGCGCCGGCTTGCCGCAATCGAAGCTGTCGAGGCGGTGCGCGTCGTCGAGGAGTTCGATGCCTGAAAGCGCCACCTAACGGTCCCAGGGCGGGGACCGACGCAGCCGCTCGGCCGCCTTCGGCGGGGGCGCAGCGGCGGGGGCTGAGATCGCCTGCATGAAGGCGTCATAAGCTTCCGGGGACACGCGGATGACGGTTTCGTTGAGGATGGCCGCCTGCGCCTCGTGCAGCGCGGCGCGCCGCATGAACTCCGTGCGCGACAGGCCGAGCAGCTCCGCGCCGCGGTCGATGATGGTGAGATCATCGTCGCGAAACCGCATCGAGACGGGTGTTTCCTTCCTGGTGGCTGTGGTGGCCATGGCGCGCTCCTGTGCTGCGGACGTATATACGGTAGTGTAACGCGGAACGCAATACTTCAGGACGCGCATGTGTTCTTATCGGCCGGATGAGCGGCTCCAGAAGCCAAGTCGCTGCCATGACTGTCGCCGGACGAGCCCCGGCTATGCCGAACCCTAATGAACATCTGACGCGATGGCGACTTTCGGGCCGTCACGCCACAAAGGAGGAACGGCTATGAAGGCTGGGCGGCCGGCACTTTCATTCTCAGGCGCCGCTCTATGCCACCTGCCGGCCAAGCGCAGTTGGCACAAATCTTGAACCTCTCTTTGCGCGGCGGCAGGAGCTGCAATCGCACGTTCGGCCTCACGCAATGAAAGACCGGTCACGACCGCGGCACGTGCAGCCTCAGAAACCAGTCTGCATTTTATTCAACGGCTTAGCTGCGAGTGCGGCGGCGCGCGGCCGAACATCACCGTGTCGCGGATGCGACAAACCCGACAACAGCGGTTTCAACGCAAGCGGCGACGAGTAGATGGTGCAAATCCCGCGATTCCCAGTCTGCTGTAGCCGCGCAGGCCAAGCGCGATCTGCTCGGCCGTCCTGACAAGCCGCGCGTGGCCTCTGGGCGAGGTCGGTCGAGGCCCGCCGAAATCCCGTCGGCACCCGTCGCCAGGCCTCTTCGCTCGTCTCGCCGCATCGCGGAAACTTTGTTCGAAATCTGCCAGCCCAGTTTCCACTCCTTTGCCGGCGACCGGAACAAGTCAACGCCTCGAAGAGCATCTGAGTTTTGAATTTATTCGGCTTTTTAACTCTGGCATCGGACTTGCTCCGCCTTCGCATGTCCGCGGCACCAGGAGACGCCGCCGCCTGTGGAGGAAGGCCTAATGCAACAAACATTCTACGAGGTCATGCGCCGACAGGGGATCACCCGCCGAAGTTTCCTGAAATTCTGCAGCCTGACGGCGGCTTCCCTCGGCCTTGGACCGGCCTTTGCGCCGAAAATAGCTTACGCGATGGAGTCCAAGCCGCGCATTCCGGTGCTGTGGCTGCACGGGCTTGAATGCACTTGCTGCTCCGAAAGCTTCATCCGCTCGGCGCACCCGCTCGCCAAGGACGTCGTGCTGTCGATGCTTTCACTCGATTATGACGACACGCTCATGGCGGCCGCCGGCCATCAGGCCGAGGCGATCGTCGACGAGGTCGTCGAACAGTACAAGGGCAACTACATCCTCGCGGTCGAAGGCAATGCGCCGCTCAACGAGGACGGCATGTTCTGCATCATCGGCGGCAAGCCCTTCGTCGACCAGCTCAACCATGCCGCCTCCAACGCCAAGGCGATCATCTCCTGGGGCTCCTGCGCCTCCTGGGGCTGCGTGCAGGCCGCGCGGCCGAACCCGACGCGGGCCACGCCCGTCCATAAGGTTCCGGGCCTGCCGGACAAGCCGATCATCAAGGTTCCCGGCTGCCCGCCGATCCCAGAAGTGATGACGGCCGTCATCACCTACATCCTGACCTTTGAAAAATTCCCAGAGCTCGACCGGCAGGGCCGGCCGAAGATGTTCTACAGCCAGCGCGTCCACGACAAATGCTATCGGCGCCCGCATTTCGACGCCGGCCAGTTCGTCGAGTCCTTCGATGACGAGGGCGCGCGCAAGGGCTATTGCCTCTACAAGGTCGGCTGCAAGGGATCGACCACTTACAACGCCTGCTCGACGGTGGGCTGGAACGGCGGCCTCTCCTTCCCGATCCAGGCCGGCCATCCCTGCATCGGCTGCTCCGAGGACGGCTTCTGGGACAAGGGCGATTTCTACAGCCGCCTGACCCGCGTCCACGGCTTCGGCATCGAGGCCGATGCCGACAGGATCGGCACGACGGCCGCGACCGTGATCGGCGCCGCCGCGGCCGCGCATGCGGCGGCGAGCGTGGTCAAGCGGATGCGCGAAAAGGGAGGGAACAAGTGATGGTCATCCAGACGCCGAACGGCTTCAATCTCGACACCTCCGGCCAGCGCGTGGTCGTCGATCCGGTCACGCGGATCGAAGGCCATATGCGCTGCGAGGTGAACATCGACGAGAACAACATCATCCGCAACGCGGTCTCGACCGGCACCATGTGGCGCGGGCTCGAGGTCATCCTCAAGGGCCGCGACCCGCGCGACGCCTGGGCCTTCACCCAGCGCATCTGCGGCGTGTGCACCGGCACGCACGCGCTCACCTCGGTGCGTGCGGTCGAGGACGCACTGGGCATCATAATCCCGGAGAACGCCAATTCGATCCGCAACATCATGCAGCTCTCGTTGCAGGTGCACGATCATCTGGTCCACTTCTACCACCTGCACGCGCTCGACTGGGTCAATCCGGTTAACGCATTGAGAGCCGACCCGAAGGCGACGTCGGAGCTGCAGCAGGCGGTTTCGCCGAGCCACCCGATGTCCTCGCCGGGCTATTTCCGTGACATCCAGAACCGGCTGAAGAAGTTCGTCGAGAGCGGCCAGCTCGGGCCGTTCAAGAACGGCTACTGGACCAACCCGGCCTATCTGCTGCCGCCGGAGGCCAATCTGATGGCGGTGACGCACTATCTGGAAGCGCTTGACTTCCAGAAGGAGATCATGACGACGCGCACGATCTTCGGCGGCAAGGACATCCATCCCAACTGGCTGGTGGGGGGCGTGCCTTGTGCGATCAACATCGACGGTGAGATGGCGGCCGGCGCGCCGATCAACATGGAGCGGCTGAACTACGTCCGCAGCGTCATCGAGCGCGCCATCGCCTTCGTCGACAACGTCTACATCCCCGACATCATCGCGATCGGCAGTCTCTACAAGGGCTGGCTCTATGGCGGCGGGCTGTCGGGCAAGAGCGTTCTTGCCTATGGCGACATCCCCGACAAAGCCAACGACTATTCGGCAGCCAACCTGATGATGCCCCAGGGCGCGATCATCGATGGCAACCTCAAAGAGGTGCTGCCCGTTGACGTGCGCGATCCCGAGCAGATCCAGGAGTTTGTGCCCCACTCTTGGTACAAATACCCGGACGAGGCGAAGGGCCTGCATCCATGGGATGGTATCACGGAGCCGAACTATCAGCTCGGGCCGAATGCCAAGGGCACGCGCACCGACATCCGCGAAATCGACGAGAGCGCGAAATATTCCTGGATCAAGGCGCCGCGCTGGCGCGGCCATGCGATGGAGGTAGGGCCGCTCGCCCGCTATGTCGTCGGCTACGTCCAGGGCCACGAGGAGATCAAGGAGCAGGTCGACTCGACGCTGCGGGCACTCGGCGTACCGCTGACGGGGCTGTTCTCGACGCTCGGCCGCACCGCTGCGCGCGCGCTGGAAGCACAGTGGGCGGCCCGCAAGCAGGTCTACTTCATGGACAAGCTGATCGCCACCATCAAGGCTGGAGACAGCTCGACGGCCAATACCCAGAAATGGGATCCGAAGTCCTGGCCCGCCGAAGTCAAGGGGGTCGGCTTCACCGAAGCGCCGCGCGGGGCGTTGGGCCACTGGATACGCATCAAGAACGGCCGGATCGAAAACTACCAATGCGTCGTGCCGACCACCTGGAACGGCTCGCCACGCGACCATGCCGGCAATATCGGCGCCTTCGAAGCGTCGCTGATGGAGACCAAGGTGGAGCGGCCGGAGGAGCCGGTCGAGATCCTGCGGACGATCCACAGCTTCGATCCGTGCCTTGCCTGTTCGACCCATGTCATGGGTCCGGACGGACAGGAACTTGCCAATGTCAAAGTGCGCTAGGGGAGGAACCGAAATGAGACACGCTATCCTGAAACTTGGCGCCGCAGCTTCGCGCGCGGTCCTTGCCAGCCCGGCGCTCGCCCATGTCGGCGCAGGGCATGCCGACGGGTTCGCCGCCGGCATCGCCCATCCGCTGATGGGACTCGACCACCTTCTCGCCATGGCGGCGGTCGGGGTCTGGTCGGCGGTGGCCATGCCGTCGCGGGTCCTGGTGGCGCCAGCAACCTTCGTGGCGATGATGATGACGGGTGCGGCGTTGGCCTTTGCCGGCATCGGCCTGCCAGCGGTCGAAGGCATGATCGCGCTATCGGTGCTTGCTCTCGGCATCATGATCGTCGCCGGTGCCGGCCTTCCCGGCATGCTCGGCATCGGCCTTGCCGGGTTCTTCGCCCTCTTCCATGGCCATGCCCATGCGAGCGAGACGACCGGCGCGGCACTTGCCTATATTGCCGGCTTCACGCTCTCGACCGCGGCGCTGCATCTGGCCGGCACCGGCATCGGCCTCAGGCTCGCGTCGTCGCCTTGGGCGCGCGCCGGGCTCGGCATGGTCATTGCCGGCTCCGGCGCTACGCTCGTGTTCGGCGGCTAGGGGGCGGCCATGAGCGCGAGCCAAACTCCGCATGGCGAAGAAGGGGTCTATGTCTACGAGGCGCCGCTGCGCCTCTGGCACTGGGTCAATGCCTTCGCCATCCTCATGCTTGCCGGCACCGGCTACCTGATCGGCTCGCCGCCGCCGGCGGTTGGCGGCGAGGCGAGTTCCAGTTTCCTCTTCGGCTGGATACGCTACCTGCATTTCGTTGCGGGCTATGTCCTGATCGTCGGCTTCGCGTTCCGCATCTACTGGGTCTTCGCCGGCAACGAGCATTCCCGGCAGATATTCCTCCCGCCTGTCTGGAACGGACGGTTCTGGAAGGAGCTCTGGCACGAGGTGCTCTGGTACGCCATGCTGGTGAGCGAGCCGATGAAGTGTTCCGGGCACAACCCGCTCGCGACGCTCGCCATGCACTTCCTGTTCGTCTGGTTCACCATCTTCATGATCGTGACCGGACTGGCGCTCTACGGCGAGGGGGCCGGCATGGGGTCCTGGCAGTACGACCTGTTCTCGAGCTGGGTCATCCCACTTCTCGGTCAGAGTCAGGACGTGCATACCTGGCACCATCTCGGCATGTGGGTGATCATCTGCTTCGTGATCATGCATATCTATGCCGCGGTGCGCGAGGACATCATGTCGAAGCAGTCGATCATCTCCTCGATGTTCTCCGGCTGGCGGACCTTTCGCGGCAACGGCGCGCCTCGTGATTCCCACTAGGACTTTCGCGACCTCACCTGCCGGGGGGGGGGGGGGGGGGGGGGGGGGGGGGCGGGGGGGGGGGGGGGGGGTGGGGGGGGGGGGGGGGGGGGGGGGGGGGGGGGGCGGGGGGGGGGGGGGGGGGGG
>NZ_JAMYRK010000131.1:0-5869 GCF_040321335.1 Mesorhizobium sp. M0437 | reverse complement strand
GTCTGGAATGCGCTCGTTACGATTTCGCCCGACGACCCTCTCGGAACGCCGGTGCCGCGCCAAGCCGGGAAGGCAGGACTTGCCGGGGGCGAGCGCCGGCGGCTCGCTATCGCCCGTACGCTTTTGTCGGACGCCCAGATACTTCTCCTCGATGAGCCCTCGACAGGCATCGACGCGATGAGCGTCACCAGGATCCTTGCCGAATTCCGCAGCCGGCCAGGCCGCACCATCCTCATTATCGACCATGATATGGATCTGATCAAAGCTGTGGCCGATGAAGTCTGTTGTATTGAGGGCGGCAAGTTCACCGACGTTGGCACTCCCGACGGGTTGCTGCAGCGGCCGTCGTTGTTTAAGTCGCTTTGGGAGGCGCGGCGCACCTATGGCAATGCCACGGACTTCGAGGTTCAAGGATCGGTGCCGGTGCGTCCTGCCTTTGCTGACATACAGCCGCCGACACCAGGGCAGCAACCACCCCGAGAAGACAGGAAGACACCTCGCGCCGGTGGGGGACCGGCCGAGTACGCCCAGCAGGGAGGCAAGAATGGTAGATAGCTCTCAATTTCAGGCTGACCTCGTCCGGCGTTATCTGGGCATCCAGCCCCGGACGAGCGAAGACCAGGTGTTGCGCCTGACGGTGGAGACTGGCGTCAGGGCTGTGGGCGCTGATGAAGGCTCGTTGCTCGTGTTCGCTCCTGAGCGCACCGACCTGACCTTTGTGATGACCTACGGAAATGCCGAATCCGAGGCGGCGTTGATCGGCCGGCGCGTACCCATCGGCGAGAGCTTGATGGGTCTGGCGGCAGAAACCGGCGAGGTCCAGCTCGGCGCGCCGCGCTTCAAGGATCCCGACCATACCCAGGCGCTCGATGGGGTAAAGGCAGTGATCGCAGCACCAATGATGATCGGAGAGCGGCTGATCGGCGTCATCACGGCCATTTCCAACAAGGACGGCAAGCGATTTACCATGGATGACGCGGAGCTCTACGCGTGTCTGGCCACCATCGCTGCTCTCATGCTCAACCAGTCGCTGGTGCTGCGATCCCTGTCGCATGGCAGCGCGATGGACGATGTGCAGCCTGCCTCGTTCGCCGGCGAGCCGCTCGAGCAAGAAATCCTGCAGCGTGTTGCCCGGCTGCTGCAGCGGGACCGAACGGTCGTGCGGGAAGTTGCGCGCGTGCTCAAGGCCATTGAGGCCATGTCCTTGCGCGCACGAACCGATGACTGAACTCGACGCGGTCATTGCTCGCGCGCTGCGGGTTCCGATCTCGTCGCTTGCTGCCGGAGCGCTGCAACCCGTTAGGGTCGCGGTCCTCGATAGCGGCATAGACGCTTCGCATACCGATCTCAGGAACCGCGTCGAGAGCGCGGTTATCTGCAGCGCCGACGAGAAAGGCTCCGTCGCGATCACGCCGTCAGATCCCACAGCCAACAACGACACATATGGTCACGGCACAGCCGTCGCCAGCATCATTGCCCGCATCGCCCCCAACGCCACGCTGATAGATGTGCGTGTTCTTGGTGGAAACAAACCCGGCTCGCCCGACGCCTTTCTCGGTGGTATCGACTTCGCCAACTCAACCGACGCACAGATAATGAATATGAGCGTTGCAGTCGGCGAGTCCTATCTGCCGCGCTTGATCCCATTGACCGAAAAGGCTTATCGCCGCGGAAAGATCATCGTCGCGGCCACCCGCAACCGGCCGCTCGAGGATGAAGGCTATCCGGCTTCGATCGTCGCATGCATCGGCGTGGGCAACGCAGGCCGCGGACGCGAGGACATTTGGCGATTCAGGCGCGACATCATCGAGTTTATGGGCCATGGAGTCGATGTGCCCGTGGCGGTCGCTGGCGGTGGCTATGCGACCCAGAGCGGCACCAGCTTCGCGACGCCTATTATCGCGGGTCTGATTGCGCTGCTGCTGGGCGCGCATTCCGGGCTCTCGCCTTTCGACGTCAAAGCAATCCTGAAAGCCTTCGCCGCAAACGCAGCGTCATCGTAGATCACGACCCCACAAGGTCGTACATCCGGAAAAAACCGAAGTCCTTCGCCAGCGGGACAACGCCGACATAGGTGCATGTGAATTCCTGTCCTGTTTCCAGAAGCAGAATCGCCGCGAAGGCTTCTGTGACATAGACGCGGCCCGGCGGAGCGATCGGTTCGATGCGCGCTGCCTTGCTCAGCGCCCGGCCATAGAAAGTGCTATGATGTAGGACCGGGTCCCATCCGGCAAAGACCGGACCGTAGTGGGCACCGATGCGCATGGAGGGGGGCGTTTCGCGCTCGAACAACCTGCCATCGACGGCCGTCAGCCGCTCCTGCACCGCCAGGCTAATTCGGGCGGCGGTGCGTACATCGGTCAGCACCATGTGTACCGCATCACCCCATGTGTTTCGCAACTCCACATTGTTTCGGTGTTCGTCAGCCACGTCGCCTATCACGCGCATGACCTTGTCCCAGAAGACCGGCAGTAGCCGCTCCTCCAGTGATGAAAATCCAAGCACGTCACCGAAAATCAGCGCGTGCGTCAGCCGCTCATCGAGTGTGGGCGCCGATTCCTGGGGCTTGACGAGATCGTCCAGCTGCACCTTCATGCGCTCGCGACCACGGCTTGTCCAGACGGCAGCGTGGCTCGATGAGTGGTCCCGCACGGCGTCAGCCAAGGTTACTTGCACAGCCACCCCGTCGATGTGCTGGGCCCGAAGGAGCGCCAATCCCATCCCGAAGCGCACGGCATAGTCCGCCTGGGTGGTATCGGTGGCATCGGGATCGTCCGAAGGCAGAACGACACGGTGTGCTTTACTGCAGCAAGCTTCGAACCGTGTTGCCCACGGATCGCCTGCATTAGCCTGGATGACCTTTTTCAGCAGCGATTGCCTTATCGGAATCGCCAGCTCCAGCTGGGCCCCGAACGACAGGATTTCCTCGGCAAACACGATTTCGGCAGCCGTCCCGACCGATCCGAAGGCCGCGCCGGGCCGCAGGCCCGCTACGGCTTGCCTAATCCGGCGGCACATTTCCGTTTCGCTGAGCTGGCTGAAGCTCCATCCTGTACCAGGCAAACCGTTGCTCAGAAAATGCACTGTCACAGGCGGTTCGAGTGGCGTCAGAAATGCCGCAATCTCGTTGTCGCTGGCTCCGGCATGAGCCATGATTAGTTTCAGCTGGCGGCGGGTCGAGGAGCGATCGCCCGCATTCGACGGTCTCTGCATCGCCTCGACAAGCGCGACGCGGGCTTCCTCTTTCCTACCGAGAAGCAGATTGGCCTCGGCGCGGCTTGCCAGAGCCCAGTAGTCGGCGGCCCCCGCGCCGCCGGATTCGGCGATGATGCTATGCGCCAGATTTGCTGCTTGTGCATGCTCGCCGGCAAGGAAGGCCAGGCTGGCCATGTTGATCGCCAGATAGGAATCCGGCGCGCGCTCATGGATTCGCTGATAGATGGACGCCGCCTGCAGCAGGCCTGCACGCCGCCCATCGCCTTGCATCTTCAGCGCAAAGTCCTTTGCCAGGCGCGCCTCAAGTGCCAGGATATGAGGATTGGACGAGGCCCCGAGATTCCAATCGGCGAACAGCCGTCTGGCATGCGCGGTGGCGCCCGCACGGGCAAGGGCCAACAGTCCCGCGTGCTTCAGCTGCTCGCAGTCGGGCCAGGTTTTCAGATGTTCGCAAGCCAGATCGTAAGCAAGCAGCAGGTCACCCCTGCCCTTCACTGTCTCGACCTCGGAAATGGCCGCAGCCAGCGTCTCGTTCATCTTCGCTTCTCTCCTTGCTGGATGATTCCGACATCACCAATTTGGCGTATTGCGATGCCGTCGGGTGGGGGCGTCCACTCCATCACTGCTTTCATCGCAGTGAATCGGATCCGGGCGATGGGCAAACCACGCGAGCGGCGCGAGACAGGAGAACAGGATCTGTTCCGCGCCGCAGCCAGGAAGTCAACCGTCACACGGGGCGCGCGGCATTGTTGATGTTCATACAATATCGAATCGCCAAGGTGTAGGACATCGCGTCCTCGAAGCTCGATGTGACCGCATGTGCGACGCCCGATGCCTTATGGCCGGCAATCGCCAGCACTCTCTCGCCAGGGCCGAGGTTCACCTTAGCGCCGCTGTTACCCGGAAACGTAGCGATGACTTGCGCCGAATCGACATCCGGTTTTAATGCGGAGACGAGGACAAGCTTATGCGCGTAACCCCGCCGATGAATCTCCTCAATCTCCCACTTTAGGCCCGCGCTGGTGCCGTAGATCAAAACAATCAGTTGCGACTGATCCAGATATTTCTGAACGAGTTCCTTCCAGTCACCTGTTGCTCTTTCCTTAGCGGCGCCGAGCATCGGCGAAATAGAAGATCCAGGCGGGCTCAATGCAATCACCGGGCCTAATCTGCCGGCCATATCCACAATGCACTCTTCCAATCGCAAGGTATCGACGTCCAATCCTAGAATGACGGACAGAACCTTACCGGCGGAATTGCCGGTGGTTAGTTGATCATCGTGAAACGACCTTAGAAAGAGGATTGGAGCTCGGCTGTCTATCCGCAGAAGCTCGGTGGCGTTTCGCTGCAGCTTGGCCTTCAATTCCCTGAAGCTGGACAGGAAGGCAGTTGACACCGCTCTCCTCTTCCAGATGAACAGAAAAAGCATGATGAGCATGGCTACCGGGGATGCCACTACCGATATGACCGCGATTGGCAGCCAGATTACCGAGCCAACAATTGCCAGCCTTGCCATTCTCCATTGGAACACGAATATCGCCTTCACAAATAATCCGATACTTTTTGGGAGAAAAAGAGGTAAATAGTTGAGATGCAACAGAGTTCGCGACGAGGTTACAGACAATCCAAATGTTGAGTGTCTAACATAAACGAGATAAATCATATGGATCACAAACGTCGCCATCGTTGCGCCTAATACGCATAGCGCTATGTCTACAAACAAAACATCTTCTTGATCTAATTGATGTCGATATTCGATAAAGAAGTAAACAAGTGTTGCAGAGATAACCGTTGATGTACATAGCGCGAAAACGGAGTCCTTACTAACCTGGGACAAGAGCCAAAACGGCAAGGCCGCAGCTAACATAAAGAGACTAAATGTAACGAAAAAAACAGGAATAGCGACTAGAACGAACTGACCATCTCCAGCATAAACTAAGAAAGCGATAATTACAACAATCCTCAATAACATTCCAAACACTATTGTCGCGACAAGCAACCCAAGAAATAACGCACAAAGTATTTTAATTAAGTTCGGTGCGATAGCCAATAGTCGTTTAACGCGAATCATCTGCGTGAGACTGACAATCTCGGGTGCGCCACCCACCGCCGCTTGCACTCGATCCTCCTTTGAGCTCGCCATCCGCGCTACCCTAGAAGAACACTATAGACTATCATTCGCGGGGTTTAAAGTAATCGTACGAGTTGCTACCTAAGAAAACTCGCCCCCAGCGAACCTCCAGGGCTCTCCATCAGACGCGGAATTGGAAAGAACGCTCGCACTGCCGACCCGGTTCTCGTCCGGCACGAAACAGACCGAGAAGCGCGCTTCTGCAGACAAGCGGCGCTTTGCGCAATGCTGCGCAACGTCCGAGGCGGCTCGGACGCATGTTCCCTCACAAGCTGACGGCAATGGCGCCGCGGCTGGTAGCAAAAGTGAGGAACTGAAAAATGATCACCAGCTTCGCAAAGACCGCATTTACCCGCACTGCCTCGGCCATTGTCGTCGCGGCGAGCCTGTTTTCCGCCGGCACTGCTTCGGCCTTCGAACGCTGGGTCGACATCGGCAACGTCGGCTCTAGCGAGATAGTCGGTGTTTACATCTCGAACATCGACAGGACCGGCTGGGGCCGCAACCTTCTGGGATCATACT
>NZ_JAMYRK010000130.1:0-6504 GCF_040321335.1 Mesorhizobium sp. M0437 | reverse complement strand
GAACCGGGATCATGAAACGCCCAGCGCCTTCACCATCGCTGCCGCCAGTGTTGGCGGCGTGGTCAGCGGAATCCGCAGCCGCACCTTGCCGGCGATCTCCAGCTCGATCACCGCTGGGGACGCCGCCGGCACCGAAGCGGCGACAGGCTCATCGGGAGCCACGACAGCTTCGGCAAAGCCCGTCTCGCGGGTTCTCATCGTGCGCGCCACTTGTAGATTAGGCTGGTCGCGACATCGTACTGACGCGCTACCGCCGCCACCGTGGCCCCGGGCGCGAATGCCACCGCCACTATCCGGCACTGATCCTCTTCACTCCAACGACGACGACGCTCCGGCCCGGTCAACAACGTCACATGGCTCATGCTGTGCTGCTAACTACGCTCGAAAGGACGACCTTAAGAGTGCAGCTTCGCTACCGGGCCATGCTCCCGCAAGGCGGCCCTCGCCGGAGGCGTACCCTTCATCAGAGTTGAAGCAGCAAGGGAAGGGACAGATGGGTAATTCGCATTGCGCTCGCCCGCAAGCAACTCGTCATTCCGAATGCAAACGCACCCGATCCGCGCACCGAGTTCGAAAATGCAACTTGGAGACCCTAGCCAGTTGCTCATTGGGAACCAACGGGCCTTACCTCCGTTTGCTCCTCGAATGGAGGAAACCATGAACAACCGGAATTCTGAACGGCGTCCCCCAACTGCGGTAAGGCTGGTGACGGTACCTCGGAAGACATAGGAGCAACCGTAAGGGGCGCCTTATCCAAAGCGTCGGACATAGCACAAGGGGCAGCGGGAACCGCCAAACGGGCGGCCGCTGGTGGCGCGTCGACCGTGACCAATCAGGTGAAGGAGATGTTGGACCGTCAGGTCGGCAGCGGCGCCGAGGTGATGGGCCAACTGGCGAGTTCGACCAAACGTGCGGCCGAGGACCTCGACACAAATGCACCGATCGTCGCTGGGGTCGTGCGCACCTTCGCCAATAGGCTTGATGGATACGCAGACGACCTGCGAGACAGATCCGTCGATCAACTGGTTCTTGCAGCGTCCGATTTGGCCAGGCGCAAGCCGGGTTTGGTGTTTGGGCTGGCCGCCGTAGCGGGTTTTTTGACATTCCGCACGCTGAAGAGCGCGCCTCCCGCTCCAGAATCCATCACGGAAAGGCGGCAGGGAGCGAACTGATCTGATGGCACAGGAACAACTGAAGAATTCGCCTCTCCCTCAAGCACTGTCTGCAGTGTTGGCGGACGTCGCGGACCTCTTTCAGAAAGAGTTGCGCCTGGCGCATGCGGAGCTGTCCGCCAACGTCTCAACGAAGCTCCAAGCAGGTGTGTGGATGTCTGCTGCTGGCGCCCTGGGAGTGGCCGCCGCTCTGCTTCTAATCCAAGCCGTCGTACTTGGAATCGCGAGCTTAGGGATAGCCCTGCACTGGTCGTGTCTGATCGTCGCGGCCGCAACGGCGGCTGCCGCTGCTTTCGCATACTATAGGGGCCGCGCTGATGCGCAAAAAGAACTTCTGCCGACACACTCCATAAGCCAAATAAAGCAGGATATTGCGACAACCAAGGAGCAACTAACATGAGCCGCAATTCACAGGTCCAGGATTTTGGAACGAAAGAATGGCTTCTCAGCTCCGCTAGGAACAATCCCGAAGGCCTTCTGCTCGTCGCAGCAGGGTGCGCGCTGCTAATGCGCAGCCGCGGTTCAAGTGCCGGGCATCGCGAGCAATCCCGTGGAACCAACGGGCGCCAAAATGCTCGGCACATACGCACCGCCAGCGGCGGGGCGTCAAAAACGCAGGAAGAGGCTAGCGAGACAGCAGAGGCCATGCGCGACAATTTAGCCGGCATTGGGGAGAAGGTGAGTGAAACCGCAAGTCACTACGCATCATCGGCCGCGGCATACGCAGAAGAGGCCGGTCGCACCGTATCCGAGAAGTCAGGGCGCATGGTGCAGCAAGCCCAATCAACGTTCCAGGACACGATTGGCCGCATGGTGGAAGAACAGCCATTGGCTTTTGTCCTGGCCGGCTTCGCAGCCGGTGCCGCCATAGCTGCTGCTTTACCGGCCAGCGATGTCGAGAGGCGCACGCTCGGCCCAGCGGGAGAGCGATTGACGGATGCTGCTGAAAAAGCTGGGGACCGATTGAAGTCTTCGACAGCAAAGGCGGGCGAACGGCTCAAGAGCGCAGCCGAGGAACGTGGGCTGAATTCGGACGGCCTCAAGGAGGTCGCAAGGGACGTTGCGGGCGCCTTTGGAAGCGCCTTATCATCAGAAGAGCAATCAAGTGAACCCGTGCAGCCGTCTTCGCCAAGCCCAAGTGGATCGAGCGGTCCATCTACCGCCAAGCTGCAACCGGGCAGCGCCACCAAATCGCAGCGGTCGGACAACCCTCGGTCGAGCAAGCCTGCCCGCGCCGGTGGCAAGAGAGATTTGTGATGGCCGATCCTCAACTTGCGCATCTTGAATCCGAAGTTGAGGCTGCCCGGGCTAAGCTCGCCGAGGATTTGTCGACACTTCGGTCGCCAAACATGCTCTCCGAGTTTACCGATGATTTGAAACACGAAGCGCTTGAGGCAAAGGATGCGCTGATAGAGAAAGCAAGCGCCTCAATGCAATCGGTGGCGCAGGCGATTATTGACGATCTCAAGGCAAAGGCAGCTGCCAATCCGAGCGCAGCTTTGGCGATTGGGGCCGGTTTGGGGTGGCGTTTCCTCCGCCGTCCGCCGATCGCCACCGCACTTGTCGGAGCGGGATTGTTCAGCTTATTGCGGACCAATTCGGCCCGGCCACCCGGCGAGCAGCAGGTGGATCACATATCGTACGCCAAGGAGCGCCTGAAGGAGCAATCTAGCGATTTGGCGGAAAGCGTCAGTGATTTCGCTCTTGAAACGGCTGGTAAAATAAAACGCGAAGCTGCCGAGTTGACCGGCGTGGCCAAGGAAACTGTAAAAGAGAAGACAGAACGTCTGGCTGCGGGTATCCGCCATAGCGGCGTTGGGCCGCACGAGGGCGAGACTGCCGCGAGAGCATCCGCACCCTTCGATGAAGCTTCGTTAGCTGTTCAAGACGCATCGGGCAATGAGCATACCGAGGACAAACTCCTTCTGGCGGCGGCAGGTTTGGCAGTCGCTGCGGCTGTCGGCTTTGCCTATCAACGACGTGTGAATGAGCAGATGGACACCGACCGAACTGGAAGAGCGTAGACAGAGGTCATTGCAGAGAAACAGTCGTCCTGAAGGCAGGGTATGATGCCGCGCTCACATTTATCGCGTCTGGCTCGCGCGAAGCCCCCGTACCCCCTTCATTTCCGGCACACGCCACCCTCAGGAACGCTTCTGGAATACGTTGCCGCGAATTGGGCTCGGGTATTCAGTTTGGCTCACCGGTGATCAGCAAGACTGGCAGCGGCGGCGATGCTGGCGCTTCGCCGTCGATGACGCCGAATGCCTTTGGCAACCTCTCAGAGCTTTTTGGCCCGTGCGCGTGAGACGTCGTTCCGGTCAAGAATGGCCAAGCCCCCGAAGAGGACAACGAAACCGACGATCGCGATCCAGCCGATGATCTGTCGCACCCGTTCCTGCCCCTCGGGCATTTGAAGCGCCTCGACCTTCGGCCACATCACGTTGATATACCCGTCCGGCTCTGCGATCAGACCTCGGTCCTCCGTGCCGATTTCGAGCATTACGCCTTTGATGGGACCCTCGGTCATCACCATGACGTGGGCAGGAGATTCTCGTGCGATCACTTCCCCGTTGCGGCTCACCTGTGCCCAGCCCCAAAGGGCGATTTCCGGCCGTACCTTCGGCAACTTGCCCGTGCCGATCCCAGTGTTGCCATGCATTTCGTGCTCATAAGCTACGCCTGACCATGTCGTATATTTTCCGAGCGGGTGGCGCGGCATCGGCTTGTCAATGCTGACCGTATAGGCGGCGTCGCCGGAGGTGAACTCGGCCGAGACTCGCAAAGCATCCGTGTTCTGAACGTGCGACCACCGGTTGCCCATTTCCACGGTTTGGATTGCAATGGTGCCGTTCATGGGCACGGTGCTGTTCATTGCGTACGGATCGGCCCCGGTCACCCGCATACCCTCGCCCGAAGCCCGTGCGGTTGCGATCAAACCGTCGGTGCCCCTCGATTGAGCGTGGGCATGTTCGGCAGGGACACCCAGCAGGACTGCTAGCATGCCGAGTCCGGCCACGCCGATTACTCGTCGCTTCTTCATCAGCCAACCGCCGACCCACCAGCCGATAAGTGCCGAAACGAAACCGCCCGGAAACGACAGCCACCAAAGATCCCTGTAGCCGGAATAATGAGGCTGATCGAGCGGCAGACCACGTGGGCCCAGATACATGCTATATGTGGTCCAGACGAAGGCGAGCATGAGCGCGCCGATGGTCCAGCCCAGCCGGCCGGCACCGGCGTAAGCAGTCCAGACACAGACAAAAACGAAGCTGATCAAAAGGTGCTGGACAAAGAAGGTAATGCCTGGGAAGTCGCGCAACAGCACCGTCTGGGTCAAAACACCGTCTGCCGCAACGATGATCACGGCAGTAACGAGCCCGTAGACAACGAACCGCCACGTCTCCCCGCGTTCGGTCTCAGCAACAACATGGTTTCGCCGCCAAAGCCACAGCGCCATCAGATAACCACCTATTATCGCTAAGAAGTGCACCGGCACGCCGGTAATCCACAGGTGATTGAAGTCGAGCCATTCGGGTTCCTGCGGCAGCCCCACGGGCGCAAGCCATTGATAGTAAATCTCCAGAATGAGCGTGTGGACCGCCGTCAGGACCAAGCCTGGAATGATGCCAATGCCGAGAAAGGCCGTACCAAATAGAAAGACGGTTGCGATCAGGAAAGTCTTGGTGATCCAATAGGTCCAGTATGGGTCATTCTCCCAAAGCAAGCCGTGGGCGATAGACGCATCGACGAATATAGCCGAAAGCGCCACAAGAATGCTGAACTTAATTGTATCTTTTGCGAGCAAAAACATCTGCACGCTCCCGCATTGCGCGATATTAACGCCACTTTTCCGTGTAAGTTCCCGGCTTGGGCTGGGCTGACAGGAACCTCTGCCCGTCGCTGGCGCGCTCTGCCGCTGTCGGGACGAACTTTCTTCCATCCGGCTTGGCGCTGCCGGTGCCCGCGCACGCACTGCTCAGTGATCAGGGAGGAGTGTTCTCGGGCATTCCACTATCGCGACCTCGTTTCGAACGTTTTAACACGCCCCCTCAAGCTTGATCTCGCCGAGCGCTGCACTAGCCCTTCCGATCTTGGCTATTGCCAATGCGTATTCGACCAGGCTTGCGCAGACGAACGCTTCAACTCTCAAAGTCACGACGCCGCAATGTTAGCATCACTCGTCGTAGCAATTTCTGGAAATGCGCAACTCGACAACCGCCTGCTACAGCCAGGCGTGTTCGTCGTCCAGCCTTCACGAAGGGGACGCGCTGGCGGACGAATCCCCATCACCCAGTTCACGATGACTGCGTCCCACCCGCTCACCGCTTGGCGCTGTCACTGTCGGCTTCGGCTCGGACAAGGAACTGCTCGGTCGTGGAGGGAAGACGGGATTTCAGCCAATCCGCCATCGCGACTTCCTCTTGCAGATTCTCTTCGCAAGCCCGAAGAACCTCGGTTTCGCCGAGCGATCGAGCGGCGGCAATCAGGATCGTGTAGGAGGCGATTTCCATGTGCTCGAACGTGTAGCTCGCGAGCGATCCTTTCATCACCTCGTCTCCAGCGAAGACGCCGCTCAGCGATTGCGCCATCGCCGTCAGCTTACCGCCAGCATCCTTCATCATGGATGAACCCTCGTCCATCTGATCGAGACAAGTCTTCAGCCGGGCAGCCTGCTGCTTGGTCTCGTCGAGGTGCTGTCGGATCCGGTCGCTCAGTTCGGGATAATTCTCGATACGGCTCAACTGCCCGTTCAACATCGTTTCTGCCTGCTCTTCCATGGCATGAGCGTCTCTAAGCCATTGGACAAACCATTCCCGGCTTTCTGACATTTCGAATCTCCTTTGCTATTTAAGGAAAAACTTTCAGAAGAAGACATTGTTCCGGAATAGAATGCGTCGAACAGCCCTGACAGTCCCAGAGGATCAGTGTCTTGGCGGGTCTCAATTCACCTTGCGAACATCCCGCAGCGATGCGTGGGTAAGACCAAGATCGCGAGGGTCGGCGCAAGGAAAACGGCCCGATCGCGACCGCTGGCGCTCCGCATTGAGCCTCGTGCCTCACAGCACCACCATAGTCACAAGGAACGCGGCGGCCTTTCCGCTCGTTGATTGCTTTTCGACTCGCGCCGCCGTCATGCCCTCCACATCGATACGCAAAACGGAATACGATCCCACACAAGAATTCTCTCGGTCTGGTTCGTGGCCAGCGGCAAACGCTACGAGTTTGAGGAAGTGCCGCCGGAAACCTTTGCCGCGTTCCGGGCGGCGTTCGCCAAGGGCCGCTATTTCAACGACCATATCCGCAACAATTTCCGCTACCATCTGGTTGC
>NZ_JAMYRK010000129.1:0-6558 GCF_040321335.1 Mesorhizobium sp. M0437 | reverse complement strand
GCCGTATCTGATGCAGAACCTCCGGCCACACTTCGTCGAGCCCATCCTGTGCCGGCTCCACCATAGTTTCAGACGTCACCTCGTCGCCTGGCACGTCATGCGTCTCGGCGTCGTCGGGATTGGCGTCTCGCGGGTTAAGATAACCCTGCGCGCCTTCCGTACGCGTTTGGCCGGTGGTGTCGCGGATCTCTTGCAGCACGGCAAGCGCTGCGGCTGGATCTTCTTTGGCCGGCCAGTGCACCGCACGCATGCCGCCGCGGAAACGAGTGTTGTCATTGTCGGCACGCAGGGCGCCGGTGAATTCCCCAGGTTTGAATTCCGGCTGCCAGGCCGGGTAGTCCCATGATGCGATGCGCGGAGCGGGTAAAGAATAAATCCGAAGGAGGCGGGCGACCACCCCTATGCCAACTTTCTTTCTCACCATTTCGCTCGTTATTAATCTTGCCCTTTCGCGGGAGGGCTGTGTGGTGTTGGAAACAGGTGAGCAGCAATATTATCGGCAGCTTGGCGGCATGAAGAAATCTTAAAAAATGCACTCCGAGATACGTTTCTGGATGTGAAGCTAACGACAATCTTCAATTTGATTCGTATAGAATCGCGTGTTGTGAACGCGTAGTTGAGGAGCTCCCGAAATGAACGCAAAGCTCAAAAGCGAAGCCCGTCGCAAGGTAATTCTTCATGGACACCTTAATAGCGAACCGTTGAAAGATATTGCGACCAACATCGGATGCTCACTGGCGAGTTTAAGAGTCAGCGCCCAGTAAACTCGGTTGCACTCGAACCCCGACGGAGGCGGCGGAATTTCGGCGTGGCTTTCATATGCCGGAACACAAACGGGAAGAAATCTCGCGATTGCGGCGCAAATTCTGGGAATCTTAACAGTGTAATCATCAGATGTCGAGTTAGGTTATTACGGACGGAACTATAACTTGAAGACGTTCTGCAGATCACGAGTAGCTTTATTGGGTAGGGGTATAAGATGACTCTGATGGATAGACATAGTGATCCTGCTTCGGGTAGCCGATACATTGCGACAACGACCAAGTATAACCATGAGGTGCATACGACGCGGCCCTCTTATGTTTTTCCTCCAGATCGTGCATCGGGCGCAGGGGTCGGGGAGCCAAGAGCACGCAGCCTGGAATCCATAACCGGCATGCTTGATCGCATCGGCTGCGGCTATCTCGTGCTGAACCGCGAGAGGAAAGTGCTCGAATGGAACGCAGCCGCTCAAACCACGCTGGAGCGCCAGGGAGAAGTGGCCGATACGGCCAGCGGTCTTTCCGTGGCTTTGAGGCGGCTGCTCGCGAATGTTCCGGCCCATTTCCTGCCGGGCTCATTATCGTGGGTGGTGATCCGCAGCAACGGCGACAGGCCGGTGATATTGAACGAGAACGGGTTTATCGCTCCTGACGGAACGAGCATTGTGGCGTTACTGGATCGCGAGAACAGGTCGGGGCCAAATCCTCAGACACTGCAAAAGATGTTTGGCTTGACGAGCGCGGAGACGCACTTGGCGTTGCGCTTGGCTCAGGGCGATGCGCCGCTGGAGATCGCCCGCAGTTGGCGCCTCAGCCGCACCACGATCCGCTCCCAGCTTGCCTCGCTGTTCGCCAAGACCGAAACGAAACGTCAGGCGGAACTGGTGGCTCTTCTTGGGCGCATTTCAGTCTTGCCATAAGGGCCGTCGTTTGGATCCATCTCAGCAGACAGCCAATCCCGAAACGCTTTGATTTTCCGTTGGGCGATGGCGCGGGGCGGGCAGCAGGAGCATGAATCTCGAAAAAGAGAGTCACTCGCAGGCACCAAAGCCGCAATGGCGTCTACGGACAAGCACACAGGCAGGTGGTTGATAGCTACTGCTGTGCTTGGGGTCGCCTACTTCGTAGCCTCTTCATATTCCCCTGGTTTGATGCGCCTCATCGGCATCGTGTTTGTAATTTGCGCCTTCTACCGCACGCAGAATCCTTAGATATCACCGGCCTTGTGGTTGCCCTATTATGCCCCCGGCCGCTTGTTCTTGACGTAGTCCAAAGCCTGGACGTGCGTCCCGTCGACATCTGTGACGAGCACAAGTTTCGGCGAGAATGCGCTGGTGCCGTCGGTGCCAACGCCCTTGACTATCCGTCCGCTTTCCGGGCGGATGGCATCGAATTGGGTGGAAAGGGCGATCATGTCGTTTTGTATCTTCTCTCCTCAGATTGAACCACCGGTTGTCACGTTGCGATTATGCTTTTGCCTGCCTGTCTGTGCCCCTCATAATGGCCAAAGAACCGGATTCAGAAGCATGCTCACAACGTAACAACGAGAGAAAATAAATCTTCCACATGGTCATCAGCTCTTCTGGAAACGGCTTCATGAGATGTTCCGGGTCGGGGTCGTCAGCCAGGTCATGTAGTCTTCGGGCGTCAGAATCACCGGCATACGGATGTGGATCGTCGCCATGAGCGGATTCGGCTCACAGGTCAGCAGAGTGAAGGTGCGGATGTTGTCGCCGGTAGCGGGGTCACGCCAATCCTCCCAGAGCGCCGCCAAGGGCGAACGGCTCGCCGACTTCATCGCGATGGCATAGGTCTGTTTGTTCTTGCCCGTGCCGGAAGATGTCCTTCCATTCAAAGAAGCCGTCGATCGGCATCAGCGCGCGGCGTGACTGATAGGCGGCTTTGAACGTGCCGTTGGTCTTTACGGTCTCGCTCTTGGCGTTGATCGAAGGTGCTGCGCTTCGACCTGATGATAAACGTGGTCTGCATGGAGCAGCCACAAGCATCAGAGGGAGGAGCGCAGCATGAATCATTATGCGGGATTGGATGTGTCAGTGAAAGAGACGCCATTTGCATTGTCGACGAAACAGGCCAGATTTGCCGCGAGATAAAGGTGGCGAGCCATCCGGAGGATCTGGCACGGGTGCTCAAGGAGCCCAGCTGGTGGGTTGAGCGGGTTGGGCTTGAAGCCGGGCCCTTGTCGCAGTGGTTGTTCGAAGGCCGGCCAGGGCCGGCCTGCCGGTGATCTGCATCGAGACCCGCCACACCAAGGCATTTCCTTAAGGCGCAGGTGAACAAACCGACCGCAATGTTGCCCGCGGCATTGCGCAGATGCGCAGATGATGCGAGTCAACCTGTTTCGCCCGGTGCATGTGAAAACCCTGACGAGCCAGAAGCGCCGGGCGCTGCTGACCGCCCGCAAGCTCTTGCAGGAAAAGGCCATTGCCGTTGAGAACGATCCCCGCGGCTTGCTACCGAACTTCGGAGCGGCTGCATCTCGCGTTCGAAGCCGCGCGGCTTGCAGTCGGCGTACGGACACGCACATCGCGGATTCCTGCCTACATGCGTGAGCCGGTCGCGGGGCTGCTCGACAAGGGCTTTGCGAGGACGCTCGCGAAGTTACTTGATCCCGGCAAGCGCGTGCCACTGCCGAAGTCGCCCGCGCCGTCGAGCGACACGATCTATCTCACGGTCGTGGACCGCGACTGCACGACGCCACACTTCTGACTGAGCAGCGACGGCTGATCGGCACAGGCGGCCCGACATCCCCCCAACCCGGACGCCTGCCGCCTGTGCCAGCCCCCAAGCCATTGCGAGCATCTGCGCACGTGGCCAAATTGTCGTTAGCCTCGCATCCGAATACTTATCCGGGCGTACATATCTCGCTCTTGCAGCGCTCTTGCAGCGCTCTTGCACGCCGTCCTTTGGCTAATTTCGGACGACCTTCGTCAGTCCATCAAAAGCACCACAGCGGGGTGCAGCTTCTTCAGATTCGGCAATGATTTCGATTGCCAGGGTATGTCTGGCGTTCCACGCACGACGAGTCGAACATCGGGATGCTTGCGCACCTCGATGGTAAATTTCGCGAGCAGGTTGATGCCGGAAGAGTTTAGAAAGTGAAGATCCTTAAGATTGAGCGTAATGGAAGCGGGATTACAGGCAAGAACACTGGTCGCCAACGCCGAGATAGGCGCACCGGCCTCGGAACTGGCAAGCCGCATTGCACCGTCGAAGAAAATTTCGCTTCCTTCAGTCCACACACGGTAGTCGTCTGTCTTGATTTCCATAGCCGGGCTTCGTTTCTTCTAGTTGTGAATTTGCGAGATCGGAATAGAGGCATATGTCTCCACGGAAAGCCGATCGCTTTCGTCGGCGGCGCTGAATATCCAAGCCAGGCGTGCGCCGTAGTCGCTCATCAACGTCAGCAATCCAAGTCCGGAGCCTGCCATGTCGGGGTTGGCGGCATTCTCTTCAATTCGCTGTATCAGCAGGTCCACGGGGTCGCCAACCGTGAGATCTGCCAGGAGACTTTGGAACTTAGAGGCATCTTCACCATCGACGTCGTTCGACACCTTGAGCTTGAAGCACTCCGAATCCATCGACGCCTCGATCAAGATCTCACCTGGTGCGCGAAACTTGACCGCATTTTCGATGAGTTCGTTGACCAGATATCCGATACTGTGCCGCACTTCCATGTAGTCATTGCGGGACGACCGGAAGCGCAATGCGAAAAGATCGGCGATGAAGTCCGAGGTCGTGGCACAATGACGCCAACTCAAGTCGAGAGGTCCGTCGAACAGCCGCACGCGACTGCCGCTCTCCTTCATCCCGATTGCAATGTCAGGGGTCCCGAACAGCGTTGTCATGGCTATGTGTGCCTTATGATCACGAGGGTGATGTCGTCGTGGATCTTCTGGATCCCGATATGGGCCATGAGATCCTCGATGATCCCGGTTTTGATTTCCTCGGCGCTCCCGCCTTGACGTTTTCGTGCGCTCTGGCAGAGGCGCTCGAACCCGAACAGCCTTCTGTCTTGGTCTTCCGCCTCGGTCACACCGTCGGTGTGCAGCACGATCACGTCGCCACTGCCGAACAGGATGTCGCGCGTGGCAATGAACTTCGAGATGTCATTCTCCAGGCCAACCGGCAGACCCAAATCCATCGTGTCGATGCGTTCGACGTCCCCGTCCGCACGCACGACGAGAACGTCCTCATGCTGGCCGGATAGCGTTACCCGCTCATCCTCGAAGTCAAGGAAGGCCAGCGAGAGATGCTTGCCGGTGTTCGTCCGCGCGATGTTCGTGTAGATCGCGCTGTTCAGCCGATCCCGAAACTGAGGCGGATCCCCCTCATTGGTCTCCTGCAGCGCGCGTGCAACGGATTGGACCATGAGCATCAGCACGCCGCTCTCGAGACCATGACCGGTCACGTCGCCGATGCCAATCTTGACCCGTGACCCGTTCTGCAGGACGTCATAATAGTCACCGCCGACCTCGTCGGCCGGCCGCATGTAGGCCGCGATCTCCAGCCCCGGAATCGCTTCGAGTTCGAATTGTTTCGGCAGGACCATCATCTGGATCTGTCTGGCGACCGCGAGTTCAGCACCAAGGCGAACGTTTTCGTCCTGCAGCTTTTCGTTGAGTGCGGAAATCTCCTGATTTGCGTCCCCAAGTTCCCTGGTTCGTTCGTCGACGAGTTGCTCGAGGTTTTCCGTGTGAAAGCTGATCTGCTCAGCCATGCGGTTGAAAGCGACCCCTGCCGCTCCAACTTCGTCGCGCGTTGGGATGCTCACTCGGACTGAATAGTCTTTGGACTGGAGCCGCTGGGCGGCGCTGGCAAGCGCCCTGAGGCCCGCCGTGATCCGCTTCGAAATTCCGAGCACGGCGGCAAAAACGATCAGAAGCGAAACGACGATCGCGGCGATCTGAAAGAGCAGGATACGGTTGGTTGCACGGGAAATACTCTTCTGCGCGGCGAACAGGGATGCATAGATCTCCCGTTCGGGAACGACGATCCCGACCGACATCATTTCGGACTTGATCGGTCCCGAACTCCACAGATTGGTCGGCTTTAATCTTTTGAGGACAACAATGTAGGGTACGCGTTCGCCCTTGTCGGCGAGCATGACATGCTGAATGACACCGTCATTGTTCTGGTCGAGAGGCAGCGACGCGATAGCCGGCTGCGTACTTCCCCGCAGGGACCTCTCCAGGCCGGTGACGCCCTGGGTGCCCGCATCGCTCGATGAAGTCAGGCCGATGATTGCCTGGCCTGACGGATTGATCGCCACGACGTTGCCAGTCGACATTGTGAGAAAGCCGAACCCGGTCTCAGCGATCTTCACACGTTCGACGACTTCCGCGAGTTGATCGAGAGTGATGTCTGCTCCCGCCGTACCAGCGATACCGGTGCGATCGCGCGTCCACAGCGGGTGGAAAAAGCTGACGATTAGCTTTCCAGTGATCGCATCGGTGTAAGGCGCTGTCTGGGTGATATCGTCAGAGACCGGACGTGAGGCTGGATCCCTGGCCCATTGCTGCCATGACCCATAGATTCCCGGAAAGAAAAACTCCCAGAACTCTGCCTTGTTGTGGCCTGGGTAGAGCCGGTCGAAGGTCTGTGCCTGGTCCGTATACGGCACCGTCCTGAAAATCGGCCGTTCCTTTGGACCAATATAATACATTTGCAGCTTGGACGACCCGCTGGCCATGAGCGTCGGCGCAACGAGGTCCAGCACGGTGCTGTCTTCTATTTCCTGCTGAACGCTTGGCAGCGGACTGTGGTCGGCGCCCAGCAG
>NZ_JAMYRK010000128.1:0-6877 GCF_040321335.1 Mesorhizobium sp. M0437 | reverse complement strand
TCACGAACTCGCGCCAGCTCGAATGGCTCTCCCGGTTGGCCAGCTCCACGCCCAGAACCTGGCGCCGGCCCTCCCAATCCACGCCGATCGCCACCCCAGCCGGCACCTCTGCCAGGTCGCGCACAGCACCTTGGTGACGGCCGCCTTGAGGCCTTCGTGCGCGTCGGAGACGACGAGCTTGACGCCGCGCAGGCCGCGCCGCGCCAGCTTGCGCAGGAACTCGGTCCAGATCGGCTCGGCCTCGGAGGTGCCGATCTCCATGCCCAGCACCTCGCGCCGGCCGTCCGCGTTGACGCCGACCGCGATGATGACGGCGACCGACACGATGCGTCCGCCCGGGCGCACCTTCAGGTAGGTGGCGTCGATCCACAGATGGGGCCAGTCACCCTCGATGGGCCGCTCGAGGAACGCCTTCATCTTGCCGTCCATCTCTTCGCACAGCCGGCTGACCTGGCTCTTGGAGATCCCGCTCATGCCCATGGCCTTGACCAGGTCGCGACGGAGCGCGTCGAGATGCCCTGGACATAGGCCTCCTGAATGACCGCCGTCAGCGCCTTCTCGGCCATCCGGCGCGGCTCCTGGAAGCCCGGGAAGTACGTGCCCTTCCTCAGCTTGGGGATGCGCAGCTCGACCGTGCCGGCGCGCGTCTCCCAGTCGCGCTCGCGGTAGCCGTTGCACTGCGCCAGCCGGAGCGCATTCTTCTCGCCCTAGGCGGCGCCGGTGGCGGCCCCCACATCCAGTTCCATCAGGCGCTCGGCGGCAAAGCCGATCATCTCGCGCAGGAGATCGCAATCAGGGGGCTTCTCCACGAGCGCGCGCAGGTTCATCATGTCGTCGGTCATCGGTGGTTTCTTCGAATCAGGTTGGTGTCAGCAACCCGACCTTTACCCGGGAACATCGATGACCGCCGCAAAGCCGCTCGCTCGCTACAGCGCTGTTGAGGGCGCGCTCGCGAGCGGCTTCGCTACCGCCGAGCTACACCACCTCTGGGGACGCGACCCCTAAGTCAGCTTGGCCTGATTCCGATTGATCTCGATCCGCCCTGTTCAATCAACGGAAGTGCTCTCCTATCATAGGATTGATAAAGGTCGGCAGCCTTATCATCTGCCGACATATCGGACCCGCCTGTCCACCATTTGCGGATATGCGGCATGTCTCGTCCAGGCTGACGACCCCACGAAACCCGTCTCTCGCGGGCTCTCAATTGCACCAATGTTCGGCGAGGATCATCTCTTACCGGGCGCCACCTCGGCTGGTGCGGGGCAGTGAGGGCCGCAGATTGTCCTATTCGCAAAGGTCGGAAATGGTATGATAGACCAATCGATCAAGTCGACGGCACGCTGAAGTATCGCCTCGGTCAGAGGACGGCTGTGCGAAACGGCAATGACATATCCCATAGAGTCTCGGTAATCGCCTTTCCTGACGATCGGCATCTTGGGTTTAACATACAATTTGACCTCGGCGACACCTGGTACAGCGGCTGCCCGACTGTCGTCATCGATCCAATCTAGGATGCCATCGCGATCAGGAAGTAGGGACCGCCAGGCCGCAATATGCGAATGCCTTCTGCGCAAATCCCATTCCTCGCCGATGACAAGCTTGATGTGCTCGGTGACGAGATCGACACCGTAAGCCAGCTGAACTGGTTGAGGACCGCCAGCAAGACGCGGATTGACTTCAATGACGACTGGGCCACGCTTCGTCCACCGGAGTTCGATTGCCGTTGGCCCCCAGCCAAGGCCGAGAGCTTGCAAACAGCTCAGCGAAACATCGGCGATACGTTTATACTCGTCATCAGTTAGCGGGGCCGGAAAGATGGTCTCCCGAAAGACAAAATGTGGTGGATGTTCGAAGTCAGCGGCCTCAAACCCAATGACCTCATTTCCCATTACATGAGCGATATAATGGGGACCTTGTGCGAATTCTTCCACCAATATCCTCGGCGAAGACGGCCATATATGCTGTCCACCCAACAGATAGTTCGTATGTTCGGCCAATTCATCGACATTGCGGCACAATCGGACGCCTCTGCTGCCTGCGCCCACTGCCGGCTTAAGAATGACCGGCAGGCCGATCTCCGCAGCAGAGCTTTTTACGTCCGTGGCATTCGCGGCCAAGCGATGAGCAGGTATTGGAACGCCGGCCACCGCGAGGAGCTGGCGTTGGGTGAATTTATCGCAGCATCGTTCAATAGATGTGGGGTTCGGTCCCGGCAGATCGAAATACCGGCAGAGCTTGCCAACTGTCGCGTAGACCTCCTCCTTGGCGCTCGTAATGCCAACAATATCATAGATCGCACGCAGCTGGGAGCATTCTTGGACCAGCGCATCGAGATTGCCTGTATCGACACGGATTGCCTCAATGCTTTCCGCCGAAATATAGTCGTGCTGATCTGGATCGGCCGACAGGGTAATTGGATGAAGACCGAGGCGCTGGGCCGCTTGGACGTATAGCAGACCATTGCTCCTTGTGCCTTCAACCAGGATGAGCGCTTTTCTTGCCATTGGTCGACCTTCCATTGCGTTATGTGCGGCGGTCAGAGGCGTAAAATTGGCATCAGTTTTTTTAGCCGTGCCTGACCTCAGACCTTACGGTGAAGGTACCATTGTCATCGATCTGCGGTCGCAAAGATTCTGTGAACTTATTTGAAGGATCCGTTGCAACGACTGAATTGGCGGGATACGCGGTGACGTGCAGCATGCAGGGCATGGCCGTTGAGCCTGATCTCGGCCCGCGGTGGTACGCCCGATTCCGGCATGCCGATCAGCGCTCCCTCGTCAGCGGCAATCTCAATGCCATGTTTCGTAGAGCGTCTGACGGCGCGTCGGGCGCATGGCCTCACCGAGCCGCTGGCGAAAGGGGGTAATCTGGCATCCTGGAGCCGACCGCCACGCGAGACCTTCCTGGTTACGTGAGCCACCGCGCATCATGCATTCACGCCCAAGCACGCTTCATAGCAAGATCGAGCACTAGTTTTTCATCCTGGTATATGCAAGGTCATTCGCGGCGAAAACTTCAATTTCGTGAATGATCTTAAAGCCAAATTCTTTCCGCTTCATTACTTACTTCAATGAAATCTTGTCAGACCTATTCCGCCAAACATGCGCCGGAAGACTGCTCTGCGCCTCGCCCTAGCGAACGGCGTCAGCATTTCTGCTAACCTGGTATAGGTCGATCTCGTCATCTGAATTTCAGATGAACTAAATCGCAAAATAATATTTGACCATGGCCGAAATCGGTATCGATTATGGGCTCATCGCCTCATTCGTGAGGAGTCGATTTTGTACCGCGCTGCCGTTGAAAAACAACCGCCGTTTCCAGTTGGACCAAGCTGTGTATTGACAAAGTCATTGTGGGCTTTTGCGTGTCACCACCTGTGTTCGGCGACACTAGCCTAATCAAGAAGGAAGGATCTCCCGCAATGAAGCTGAGCGAATACGTAGAGTATGATGCCACAGGTTTGGCCTCTCTCGTGCACGCGGGCGAAGTGACGCCCTTGGAATTGATGCGTTTGGCCCGCCAGGCCCACGACGACGTCAATCCGCGCATCAACGCGGTGATCGAATTCTACGAAGATGCTGAGACCGTTGCCGGCGCGGACGCAGGGCTCTTCAATGGTGTGCCATTCCTTCGCAAGGATATCGGGGCCACCGAAGCTGGCCGCCTCCAGGAAAAAGGAAGCCGTTTGTTCAAAGGCTACCGCTCCGATATCGACAGCTATTTTTTTCGTCGCGCGCGCGAGGCTGGGCTTCGGACTCTAGGAAGAACAACAACACCCGAGCTCGGATCTACCGCAATGACGGAATCCATCCTCAATGGCATCACCGGCAATCCATGGGACTTGGAACGTTCCGCGGGAGGCTCCTCCGGGGGAGCCGCAGCGGCGGTGGCTGCAGGCATCACTCCTATTGCCCACGGCAGCGACGGCGGTGGGTCAATTCGCATCCCGGCGTCCTGGTGCGGCCTTGTCGCATTGAATCCGTCCCGAGGACGTGTTTCCGGCGGCCCGAATAATCAGGACGCATCTTTTGGTCGCAGCCGCGAATTTGTTCTCTGTCGGACCGTGCGGGATATGGCGACTGCGCTGGATGTCTTTTCTGGTCCCCATCCCGGCGATCCATTTATCATCGTCCAGCCGAACCGTCCTTATTTAGAGGAACTCTCACAGCCCACTGGCACTTTGAGGGTCGGGGTGGCGAGAACGAGTTGGGGCGCGGTCAACCTCGAGCCGGAAGTCCTGCACGCTGTCCAGTCGACGGCCACACTTCTCGAGGAAATGGGGCATATGGTGATGGACATCGAACCGCCATATGAGCCCGTCGAGTACAGCAGAACATATATCGCCCCGTCGACTGCTAGTTTGCTTGAAGCAGCGGCGCGTGCCATGGGACGCATGATCAACGCGGACACCTTGGAGCCGGTCAACCTCAAACGGTATGAATATGGTCGCGATATGCCTATTTCCCGATCGGGGGACTTGCAAGAGGCGCTCCGGAAAATGCGTTTCCGCGTGGGCGAGGCTACCCATACCTTCGACATTCTGCTGACCCCGACAATGCCAATCGTGGCCGTGCCACATGGCGGCATCTATTCTGCGACCCACCCGACGATCTCCGCCGAGGAATACGTGGAAGCGGATGTGGCGATTTGTCAGTACACTGGCGTGTTCAATGTCACCGGACAACCTTCGGTGTCCTTGCCTTTGGCACAAAGCGCCAGTGGGCTGCCGATTGGTGTTCAGATTGTCGGCCGCTTTGGCGACGAGGCTACACTAGTCCGTGTCGCCCGCGATCTTGAGGAAGCCAGGCCTTGGCGAAACCGGCGACCAAAGATTCGAGCGGGGACAGCTGACGACCGTCGTCTAAACTCCAATCTGAATGTGAGCAATCTTCCGGAATCGACGCTTCGAATGGGCTGACGCACGGAGCTAGAGCGGTTGGCGTTTTGGCTGAATTAGGATTCCCAAGATTGAGCAAATCAGGTTCGATGTTCTGACCCGTTGGAGGTCGGGACTGATGGCAAAGCCTTATTCGATGGATCTGCGGGAACGGGCGCTGGCCCGCCTTGAAGAGGGCGAGACGAGCTACGCGGTAGCTGCGGCGCTGAAGGTGGCAGTCTCGACCGTAATCAAGTGGGCGGCACGCAAGCGTCGCCGGGCAGTGCGGCACCCGGCAAGATGGGTGGTCATCGGCCCTATCTGATCGACGGGAGCACCGTGCTTTCGTCCTGAGCGAGGTTGAGCGAGATGCCAACATGATGCTTCATCAATTGACGGCGGCACTGGCTGAACGTGGTCTCCTGCGAGCGTCGGTCGCTTCCTGCACCGCGAGGGCAAGAGCTTCAAAAAAACCGCTCTGCCGGTCGAGCAGCTCAAGCCAAAGCTGATGCGCCGGCGTGCGCAATGGATGCGCTATCAGACCCGCATTGACCCTACGCGCCTGGTCTTCCTGGATGAAACATGGGTCAAGACCAACATGGCGCCGTTGCGCGGGCTGGGGTGTGCGGCTGATGGCCCACGCACCATATGGCCATTCGAAGACGATGACCTTCATCGCCGCGCTGCGGCATGATCGGGTGGAGGCGCCTTGGGTCATTGACGGACCATCAATGCGCAGGCCTTTCGCGTCTATGTCGAAACCGAACTCATCAAAACACTGAAGCCGGGCTGACCTGCCACGGGTAATTTCCTCCATCTGAGATTAGAGTCCGGCCTCGATTGAAGGACGGACTGATGAAGAGAAAGCGGTTTACGGAAGAGCAGATCATCGCAGTTCTGCGTGAGCACGAAGCGGGGGCGAAGGCGGGCGACCTGGCGCGCAAGCATGGGATCTCCGAGGCGACGCTGTATAACTGGAAGGCGAAGTATGGCGGGATGGACGTCTCCGATGCCAAACGGCTGAAAGCCTTGGAAGACGAGAACGCCAGGCTGAAGAAGCTGCTCGCAGACCAGATGCTCGAAGCCTCGGCATTGCGCGAGCTTCTATCAAAAAAATGGTAGGGCCCGCCGCCAAGCGCGAAGCCGTAGCGCATCTGCGGGCCGTCATGGGCCTATCGGAGCGTCGGGCCTGTTCCTTCGTCGACGCCGATCGTAAGATGATCCGCTACCAGTCTCGCCGCGCGCCAGAGACGGAGCTGCGTGATCGGCTGCGTGACCTCGCGAACGAGCGCCGGCGCTTCGGCTATCGACGGCTGTTCATTCTGCTCAGGCGCCAGGGCGAGGCATCGGGGATCAACCGTATCTATCGTCTTTACCGCGAGGAAGGACTGACGGTGCGCAAGCGTCGGGCGCGACGACGAGCCGTCGGCACGCAGGCGCCGATCCTGGTCGAGGCAAAGGCGAATGCGCGCTGGTCGCTGGATTTCGTGCATGACCAGTTCGCCTGCGGCCGGCGCTTCCGTGTGCTCAACATCGTCGACGACGTGACGCGCGAATGTTTGGCCGCGATCCCGGACACCTCGATCTCCGGACGTCGGGTTGCCCGTGAACTGACGGAATTGATCGCTCACCGCGGCAAGCCGGGCATGATCGTCTCCGACCATGGCACCGAATTCACCTCGAACGCCATCCTCGCATGGTCGAAGGATCACGGGATCGAATGGCACTACATCGCGCCAGGCAAGCCGATGCAGAATGGTTATGTCGAATCCTTCAACGGTCGCATACGCGACGAGCTCCTGAACGAGAGCCTGTTCTTCGGCCTCGACTACGCCCGTAGCGCCATTGCCGAATGGCGGGAGGACTTAAATCCTGTTTCATAGCACCCATCTGTCTATGTCGTTGAAGTGAATAGGTTTTGCTGATCTGGATGCGATCCCGTGGGGTATTTTGGGTTTTGCCGCGCGCGATGAACGATGCGCTGTGCCGCAGGTTCGCCAA
>NZ_JAMYRK010000127.1:0-6888 GCF_040321335.1 Mesorhizobium sp. M0437 | reverse complement strand
CGCTTTTCCACCTCGGCCAAGGCCAGAACGCCGCTGTTGGACGACAGCATGCCGCCGTCGAAACGGGCGACGACGGACTTGCCGCCGACTGATGACAAACCGCTCAGCGGCAGCGCAAGATCGTTCATGGTGGGTGTGGTCTCCGGGAAATGGTTCGGATCGGCTTAAGCAACCAAATCCTACGTTTTTCAACGGCTTGCGCCACATCCACCAACCCCCATGAATTTGGTTAGGTTGATGCGGCGTGCCGCCGCCGTGAGGCCGCGCTCGCTCAGCAGCGCGTCGAGAACGACGAGAAGATTCAGATCGAGCCCTTTGAAACGCATGTCTTAGCTATCCATAGCGTGGATGCATTTGATTGAAACAAACGATTTTACCAATTTTCCGGAATGTCGCATGGACTTGGCAGGACCTCACGTGCGCCGATCACTGCCTCTATCGCGTGGCGAGTCCCTTGAGAAGAGCCCGAAAGAGGAAATCTGTCGCGTGCGGTGGAGATTGTACTGGGAATGAGAGGCAGCGCTCCGATCATGTCGAACTCTCCGACGAATGGCGGACCGGTACAATAGTTGATCGCAACTGGTCCGGAGCTATGAAACATCTCGATTACATATGAGGTGCCGAGTGAATACGCTGACAGCACCCACCGTCGCAGCGTTTAGCTGACGTTTGTCGACGGTTCCTATCCATTTACACGCAGATCCTTGATGTGCTGGCGCAAAAGCGGGAGGCCGGCGACTTTTCTTCGTCATCGGGCTGACGCCGCAGAAGCCGAACTCGTCCGGTTCCTATGGGCATTGGGCTTGGTCGGTCGCACAGGCTCTATGAGGGGCAATTTTGGCAACGCGACGCGACTCGGGTTTTGAACGACGCCGAAAACGCAAGCTGGAAAGGAACAAGATGGCAGATCAACTCGCCAACGAAATAATCGCCATGATCAAGAAGCGCGCCGCGTCGGAGGGCGGCATAGCGCCTGCCACAGGCGGCGAGATAACGGCTGCCACGGGACTGACTTCGCTCGGTATCGATTCACTGGGATTGGCGGACGTTCTCTGGGACCTGGAGCAGGCCTACGGCATCGAGATCGAGATGAATACGGCCGAGGCATGGTCGGATCTCCAGAATGTTGGGGACATGGTGGAAGCCGTGCGCAGCTTGCTCGCTAAGGGGGTGTGAATGGACAGGCGCGTCGTGATTACTGGGATTGGCGGTATTTGCGGGCTTGGGACCAACGCCGCCGCCATTTGGACAGAGATGCGAGAAGGCCGCTCCGCCATCGGCCCAATCGTCAACTCCGAGCTCCATGAATTGAGGGTCAGGATCGGTGCCGAGATCAAGGCGCTGCCGGAGCATGACATCGACGGCAAGCAACTCATCTCCATGGACCGCTTCAGCCTGCTCGCTGTGCTTGCGGCGCGCGAAGCCATGCGTCAGGCCGGACTTTCCTCCAAAGAGGGAAATAGCTATCGCTTCGGTGCGACGGTGGGCGTTGGCGGCTGCGGGTGGGATGCGATCGAGCAAACCTACCGCGCCATCCTTCTGGGCGGTAAGCGTGCCGCTCTCTTGACTGTACCCAAGGCGATGCCGGGTGCCGCTGCCGGCCAGGTCAGCATGAGTCTCGGCCTGCGCGGGCCGGTCTTCGGCGTCACGTCCGCCTGTTCCTCGGCAAACCATGCGATTGCCTGCGCGGTGGACCAGATCAGGCTCGGCCGGGCCGACGTGATGCTTGCCGGCGGCAGCGAAGCGCCGCTCATATGGGGTGTGCTGAAGGCATGGGAAGCGATCCGCGTGCTTTCGCCCGATACTTGCCGGCCATTCTCGGCCGATCGCCAGGGCCTGTCGCTTGGTGAAGGCGCCGGCATGGCGGTGCTGGAAAGCTACGAGCATGCCCTGGCTCGGGGCGCCACCATCCTTGCCGAAATTGCCGGTGCCGGCCTTTCCGCCGATGCGTCCGACATCGTCGCGCCGACTGTCGAGGGGCCGGAGGCAGCAATGCGGGCCTGCCTTGCCGATGCCAGGCTGGACGCCGAGGATGTCGACTATCTCAACGCGCACGGCACCGGCACCAAGGCCAACGACCAGATCGAGACGGCGGCGATCAAGCGCGTCTTCGGTCAGCACGCCTTCTCAATGTCCATTTCTTCTACCAAGTCCATGCACGCGCATTGCCTCGGCGCGTCCGGCGCGCTCGAGTTGATCGCCTGCGTGATGGCTATCCGCGAGAGCGTCGTGCCGCCGACTGCCAATTATCGTGAGCTGGACCCCGATTGCGATCTCGACGTCACGCCCAATGTGGCACGCGAGCGCAAGGTGCGCGCGGCACTGAGCAACTCCTTCGCCTTTGGCGGCACGAACGCGGTTCTGGCGTTCAGGCAGGTGTAGAAGCCATGAGAGATGCCTCCGGCAACATTATCTCTCGCATCCAGATGCTTGCCGGATAACTATTGTGAAGGGCGGGTCATTGACCGCCTCGGCGAATGCGGGGAGTGGCAGCGGAAGCTCGACGATCCCGCCAGATCCCGACCCGACGGCAGCGCATCCTGGGCCATCTTGAAGACCGGATCGCGGCGCAGCCGGTTGGCGTCGTTGCCGTCCTCGTAGCCGGCGGCGATCATCTTCATGCGAAAGCCGATCATGTCCGCCAGGCTGTGGACGACCTGGTCCGGGCAGCGCGGATCGTCGATGCAACGCGCCAGACGCTCGGCCACCCGCAACCGCTTTTCCACCTCGGCCAAGGCCAGAACGCCGCTGTTGGACGACAGCATGCCGCCGTCGAAACGGGCGACGACGGACTTGCCGCCGACTGATGAGAAACCGCTCAGCGGCAGCGCAAGATCGTTCATGGTGGGTGTGGTCTCCGGGAAATGGTTCGGATCGGCTTAAGCAACCAAATCCTACGTCATTTCAACGATCAGATCCCGAGCAGCCAGCCAGTATTCGACCGTCGCTGGCGCCTCCGCCCACTGAGGCCCTTGTGCTTCCTCCAGCGAGTCAAGCCGATCACCATGCGTGTCGCCAGTTCTGGTGCTCACCCACGTGCCATTTGCGATCTTGTGTCGGTGAGAGCACCGCAAGCACCTCCCCTGCTAGAGGGCAAGGCGGCTTGCGTCGCCCGTGTTGTTACTATTCTTCGCTGTGGTCGGAGTTTTTTCCTTGGCTTCGGAATCGGGACATTCGCTTTGCAAAAAAATAGGCCATCGTGGTCGATCGTCACGCCCCCGAGTTCGGCGGCACGATGGGACGACAACGGCAGCGCAAGCTCCATTTGCGCGAGGGGCTCGTCCCTTCAAATACTTGATGCATTTGCGCTTTGCGTACCTCCGTGCATGTTGCTCGATGCCAGGCGGAGACCTCTGTCTAAACGATCGCGCATCGATGCAACGCCCACGCGTAGATCGCCATCATCGCGGCGATCGCTTTGCCGCGATCGCCGCAGCCGTTTTCGAGCACGACAATCATGCCGGCGCTGTCGGCAGCGATGCGCATGCAAAAATTCACAGATGCATTCTGGCCAAATGCTAGCTGCCCAGCAAATGTCCGGCATTTCGCAAGGCCCCTAGGAAGAGACTGGCATGGCCGTTGGCATCGATCTTGGCCTGCATCGACAGGGGCATGCTGTGCCAGTTCTCCAAGGGCGCAATGAAATGTGAGAACGTACCGTTGACGATGCAATGATGGGTAACAAGGCCCTGTCTGTCCAACGCCAGCACGCCGATCTGGTCGCCCTGATATCGGATGGCTGCGACCCGCTGGACCCCCGCATGACCGTCGACCCGCACGTCGAAAAGCAGGATGCCGCGGCTCCTGGTGGCTACCTCGGCGGCCTTTTCAGCGAAGCTTAAGGAAAGCGAGCGGACGCTTTCGACCGCCAGCTGTAAAACCATCAAATCCAGTTCATCCACTGCCATAAGGTACCTGCGCGCAACACATGGGTGATAGCAATCGACCACACCGCTTGTTCACAGATGTCGGCTCACGACCGATCATTCAGGTTGTTGCCGGACGTCCATTGACCGAGGGAGTACTCCGGTTCGAACCGATCCTGAAGCGGAATGCGCTGGGTCTACCGAACCCGAGGAGCAGGCCAGCCAAAGTTGCCGCGACAATTGATGTCGTGATCATTCCAGACATCTGCATCGGCGTCGCTGAACATCCCACTGGTAAGTCCGTTGTTTGCGGCAAGCCCATCCTTGGGCCGTCTAGTACCTGAAACCCTCGCGGTGGCGTCCCTCGAAGCTCGGGACCGCCGGGCGCTTGATCGTCGAGAACTTTGTTTACGAAGGTCCGGACCTCCTGCAGAGCTTATTCTGGTGCGCTCGCCTTTGAGCATTCCGCTGAAGCGTGACGTTTCGCTAGTCAGTGTTCCTTGCAGGCTCACCGCGAGGGCGCCTTGCACACAGCTGCACGTCGGCGCATGAAACTCGCCCCCGTTCACTTCACAAAATGGATTTCCTGAAGTACTGGGAGCGCAGAGAAATCTCCGGTCGCAGCCTACCCGGTTAAAACAAGGACCCAACGATGAAGACTCTCGTCGTCTGCTCCGGCGGATTGGACTCCGTTACCCTTGCTCACAAGGTGGCAGCGGAGCACGAACTCGCCGGCCTCCTATCTTTCGATTACGGCCAACGGCATAGGAAGGAATTGGGCTTCGCCGCCCTTTGCGCGGAGCGACTGAGCGTCCCGCACCGCATCATCGACATCCACGAGATCGGCGGCGGCCTTTCCGGCTCCGCGCTGACCGATAATGTGGACGTGCCCGACGGGCACTACGCCGAAGACACGATGAAGGTCACGGTGGTGCCGAACCGGAACGCCATCATGTTGGCCATTGCCTTCGGCTTCGCCGCAGCGCACGACGCTGACGCGGTGGCGACGGCCGTGCATGGTGGGGATCATTTCATTTATCCCGACTGCCGTCCGGCCTTCATCGACGCTTTCCAGATGATGCAGGACCACGCGCTCGACGGCTACGCGAAGATTCGCATTTATGCACCCTATGTGAATCTCACGAAGGCGGACATTGTTAGGAATGGAGCAGCATACGGCACGCCATTTGCGCAGACCTGGTCCTGCTACAAGGGCGCCGAGCGTCACTGCGGGAGGTGCGGGACCTGTGTCGAGCGGCGCGAGGCGTTTCATCTCTCTGGGCAGCCGGACCCCACCGACTACGAGGACTCCGACTTCTGGCTCGATGCGCTGCGAAGGAGGACCGCGTAATGTTCCGCATCACCAAGGAATTCCACTTCTCAGCCTCGCATCAGCTCACCTCGTTGCCACCCGATCACCAATGCGCGCGCCTGCACGGGCATAACTACATCGTTGAAGTGGAGCTTTCAGCGAATGGACTGAACGAGAACGGCTTCGTGCGCGACTATCACGATTTGGCGCCATTCAAACGCTACATCGACGAGAGCTTCGACCATCGACATCTCAACGACGTGCTGGGACATGAGCAAGTCACGGCGGAATATCTGGCCAGACATTTTTATGAATGGTGCAAGGCACGCCTGCGCGAAACCTCGGCCGTGCGGGTGAGCGAAACGCCGAAAACCTGGGCGGAATACCGGCCATGACCGATACGCATCCCGCAATCCGCGTGAGTGAGATTTTCGGGCCGACGATCCAGGGCGAGGGCGTGCTCATTGGTTTGCCGACTGTCTTCATCAGAACCGGCGGGTGTGACTATCGCTGTTCCTGGTGTGACAGCCTCCATGCGGTGGATAATCAATTCCGCCATGAATGGGAGATGATGTCAATCGACACGGTGTGGCAAACCGTCGTTGCGCTTTCCGGTGGCCGGCCAGTGATGGTGTCACTGTCAGGCGGCAATCCTGCCATTCAGCCGTTTCGTGCGCTCATCGAGCGAGGCCATGGTGAAGGTTACCGTTTTGCGCTGGAAACCCAAGGTTCAGTGGTCAGGGACTGGTTTGCCGACCTTGACGTGCTGGTCCTCAGCCCGAAGCCGCCGTCAAGCGAAATGAGGACCGATTGGGCCGCTGTCGAGGCGTGCATCGAAGCGGCGCAGGAGAAGCCGCAAATCGTGCTCAAGCTCGTTGTTTTCGACGACAGTGACTACGCTTACGCGAAAGACGCCGCCGCGAGGTTTCCGCGACTTCCGATCTATCTGCAACCCGGCAATCACACGCCGCCACGCGCCGGAAATGAAGACGCGCCTGTCGACCTTGACGGAATAATGAAACGCATGGAGTGGCTGATTGAAAAGGTGACCCGCGACAGGTGGTTCGAAGCCCGCGTGCTGCCGCAGCTGCACGTAATGCTCTGGGGTAACAAGAGAGGTGTCTAGCCTGCGCCCGCTAGGGCGACGCCTTGGGCATAACCACAACAAGATGTCGACCATCTGGATGCCGATCGCAGCCACCTGAGGCAAAGTGCTTGCGTCGACGGCCTTCCAGCGGCTGCCAGCCTGCGTGTAACGCCCAGAGCGACCTCCAATCCCCGACAGTCGGCCCTTCCTTCGACGAAGGGCACGCGCCAGCGGCGAGTGCAGAAATCCGCACAAGCACGGCGTGAGAGGTCCTGCGCGTTTCTCGCGCCGCCGCGTTTTGGCACGGAGCTTGCGGCAGCGTTGGTGCAGCGTTCGACCGGAGCGCCGCGACGGGAGAAGCCTGGGCGGGAGGAACCCACCTCGATCCGGTCAGGGAAAGAAACAGTGTCAGCTGCACAAGTCCGCAGCGCGGGCCCCGCGCCCCGCAAACCCTTCTATGCCAAGCTTTACGCGCAGGTGCTTGCCGCCATCGCCCTCGGCGTCGCAATTGGCTATTTCTATCCGGGGACCGGCGAGAGCCTGAAGCCGCTGGGTGATGCCTTCATCAAGCTGGTCAAGATGATCATCGCGCCTGTCATCTTCCTGACAATTGCGACCGGCAT